>NZ_JBHWCL010000124.1:0-29935 GCF_042735125.1 Kitasatospora sp. NPDC059599
TTTTTTTGTGGTGTGCGGCGGGGGGGCGTGGGGGTGCCGCGGGGTTCTGGCCTGCCGGGGTCGCTCCCCCGCGCCCCCCCCCCCCCCGGCGGGGAGGGGTGTGAGCGGAGTCGTGCGTGCGGTGCCGTCAGGCCGGGACGACCCGGTGGCTCAGCGCCGCCGGCGGAACGTTCGACCGGGCGAGCGAACCGGTGGCCCGGCCCGAGCCGTCGGTGCAGCCGGCCGTGGGGTGGAGCACCACGGACGCCGAGCCGTCGGCGACCTGGACGGAGCGGGCGGGTGCCGACAGCGGGTGGCGGGTGCCGAGGTCGGTGAGGTCGACCGCGGTGATCCGCCCCGTGCCGTTGCTGTCCGAGGAGAGGTGCGCGCCCTCGTGCAGCGGGGCCGGTCGGCGGCGTTCGCCGCCCCGGCGCCGGCGCCGATCAGGGTGGCGGCCACGGCGGCCACGGCTCCGACGGTGGTTGCGCTGCGGAGGTTGACCTCGAGGGTGAACATGTGACCCACCTTTCGTGTGCGGTGATGCTTCCGGCGGCCTTGCCGGGAGCGTCCGGCCACGAACGGCCGAGAAGCGGATCATTGCATGTTCAACCATCCCTCGGCAGTGCAGAATTCGGTCAAACACGTATGCCCTCCCGAGGGATGTCGGACATGTTCGATCGATCACCGTCTTGACCGGTGATGAAGGCGGGCGCATGCTGGATGACATGAGCGACGACCCCACCCGCGATCCCGCCGCCGAAGCGCGGCGCGCGCGTTACGGCAGCCTTCCCGAACGCATCCGCTTCGAGGACATGAGCGAAGGGATCGAGGCCGGGCCGGACAGCCGGGCCGGCGATCCGTACGATCCCGAAGGCGCCTGGAAGTTCTACAACTGCCTGGCCACCGACCTGGGGCTGTAGGGCCCCCACGGCCCTTCCGCCCTCCCGGTCCTCGGCGACGGCGCCCCCGATCGGCCATTCCGGGGCAGGAGGCGACTGCGGAGACTGCACGGCAGGCGCGCAACACACCGCGCCGGGACCGGAGGACCACCGCATGCCCGTCACCACCCCGCGGCCGCGCCGGCAGCCCGCCGGGGGCACCCCGCTGCCGCCGCTCGGCCACCTGCCGCTCACGGAACGCCCGCTGCACCGCCTCGCCCGGCTGCTCACCGGGCTGGCCCTGTACGGCTTCAGCCTCTCGCTGCTGGTCCGCTCCGCCCTCGGCGTCAACCCCTGGAGCGTGCTCCACGAGGGACTGCAGCACCACTCGTCGCTGAGCTTCGGGACGATCAGCGCCGTCGTGGGCGTGCTCGTCCTGCCGGCGTGGGTGCCGCTCCGGCAGCGGCCGACGCTCGGCACCGCCGCGAACGTCGTGGTGCTCGCCCTCTCCTCCGACCTGGGGCTCTCGGTCGTCCCCGAGGGCCTCGGACTGCCGGCCCGCGGCTGCCTGCTGGCGGCCGGCGTCCTGCTCAACGGGTTCGCCGTCGCGGTCTACGTCGGGGCCCGGTTCGGGCCGGGCCCCCGGGACGGACTGATGACCGGTCTGGCCGCGACGACCGGCCGCTCCCTGCGCGTCGTCCGGACCGCCCTGGAGGTGACGGTGCTCGCCGCCGGCTGGCTGCTCGGCGGCACCGTCGGCGTCGGCACCGTCCTCTACGCCCTCCTGGTCGGCCCGATCACCCAGTTCTTCCTGCCGCGGTTCACCTATCGGCGACCCGGTGTGACCGCGGACCCGCGCTGATCGACGGAGCGTCAACACCGCCGCGGTTCAGTTGCCGGTGACCCGGTGCGACCGTTCGGTCGGTCTGATCGACGGAGCGTCACACCGCAGCGATGCGCCCACCGGCGACCCGGTGTGACCGCGCACCGGCGCCGATCGACGGAGCGTCACACCGGTGCGGTCGACCGCCGTCGGCCACCCGTCCGGGGCACCGCGCGCCGCCGGGGCCACTGCCTCATGTGCCCGGGACAACGGGTGCAGCACACTGCTGGCATCCGGTGGGTCGTCGGAAAGGAAGGGTGCTCATGGCTGTGGAGAGCGCGCGCAGAGCCTGGTGGCGGCCCCGGTCCGGCCCGGCGGAACGGCAACTGGCCGCCGCGGGGCTGTGCGCCGTCGTCTGCCTGGTGGCCGGCGGCCTGTGGATCGGCTACGTCCTGAGCCACCAGGGCGCCGCGGGGATCTCCCCGCCCGCCCACCACCTGGCGGTCCTCGGCTACGGCCTCGCCGCCGTCGCGGGCGGGGTGCTGCTGCACGCCCACCGCCCGGGCAACCAGCTCGGCTGGGTCCTGCTCGCCTACGGGGCGGCGCTGATCCTCCCGCTCGCCGCCCAGGCCCCGGTCTGGGTCGAGGTCGACGACCCGCGGATCGTCGGCGCCGTCGTGGTCCTGGTGTCGGCCGGCTACACCGTCAGCGGCACCCTCTGGCACGCGCTGCCGCTCTGGCTTCCGGACGGCACCCTGCCCGGCCGCCGGTGGTGGTTCGCGATCGGTGCCCTGGCCCTGTGGATGCTGCCCCAGGCCTGCTACTACGTCTACCAGCCCACGGTGTTCGGCCGGCCCAACCCGTTCGCCGACAGCGCCGTCGCGGACTGGCTGCGGACCTTCAACGAGCGGCTGCACGTCACCCAACTCGTCGTGTTCGTGGTGCTGACCGTCCTGGTGGTGCTCGTCCCGCTGGCCCGGATCCGTCGGGCGTCCCGCCAACGCCGGCAGAACGTCCTGATCGCCCTCGGCGTCTACCTGCTGTGGGGCGGCGCCGAACTCGGCTACTACTTCGACGACCAGAGCACCCCCTCGTACATCGCCTTCGCGGTCGCCTCCGCGCTGTGGACCCTCACCCTGGCCGCCGTCGTCGTCCGCGACGGCTCCTGGCGGCTCGACCGGGCGGCCCGGCGGGTGCTGGTCGGCCTGCTGGTCGCCGCCGGGCTGGTCGTGGTGTTCGTGCTGGTGGCCTGCGTGCTCTCCACCATGCTGATGCCCGGCCGGCGCGGCGCCGGGGCGCTCGTGCTGGTCGCCCTGGTGTTCCTCCTCGCGGCCGGGCTGCCCCGGGGTGTGCGCTGGGCCTCCGGGGTCGTCGACCGCTGGTACTACGGCGCGCGCGCCCAGCCGTACCAGGTGCTGCGCAGCCTGGCCGGACGGGTCAGCCAGACCGTCGACCCGCAGGACGTGCCGGCCGTGCTGTGCGCCACGGTCAGTGACGAACTCCGGCTCTCCGGCGTGGCGTTGACCGTCACCACCCGTGGCGGCGAACGCCCGCTGGCCGCCGTCGGGGACCGCTCGGGCCGCGGCGAGGGCTTCGCCCTGGTCCACCGCGGCGACGAGATCGGACGACTCACCGTCACCCCCCGCCCCGGCCAGCGGACCCTCGACGACAGCGACCGCGACATCCTGCGTTCCCTCGCCGACCAGGCCGCACCCGCCGTCGCCTCGCTGCAGTTGATGGAGGACCTCCGGGCCAGCCGCGAGCAGATCGTCGCGGCCCGGGAGGAGGAGCGCCGTCAGCTGCGCCGCGACATCCACGACGGACTCGGCCCGATGCTGGCCGGACTGCGGCTGCGGCTGCAGGGAGCGGCCGCGGTCGACGACCCGGCGATGTTCTCCGGCGCGCTGGAACGGGTCGCGGACGACCTGGCCACGGCCGTCCGGGAGGTACGGCGGATCACCGACCGGCTCGGGCCGACCGCGCTGGGCGACTACGGACTGTCCCGGGCGCTGAGCCGGCTCGCCGAGACGTTCAGCGGTGACGACCTCGCCATCACGGCCAGGCTGGCCCCGGACCCGCTCCCGGAGCTGCCCGCCGCCGTGGAGGTCGCCGTCTACCGGATCACCGCGGAGGCGCTCAACAACGTGCTGCGGCACGCCCGGGCGACCAGCGCCACGGTGTCCGTGCGGGTGGATGCCGGAGCCCTGGAACTCGTCGTCGAGGACGACGGACAGGGCCCCGGGCACAGCAGACCGGAGCACCCGGGGGTGGGGTTGCGGTCGATGTCCGAGCGGGCCGCGGAGATCGGGGGCAGCTGCACCGTCGACGCGCTCAACCGCGGCACCCGGGTGCACGCGCTGCTCCCGCGCCGGCCCGCGAGCGGCTGAGCGGGCCGTGGTGGCGGGAGCCCGCCCCCGGCGCGGCGGTCGGCCGGTCGGGGGCGGGTTCTTCGGGGGAATCCCAAGCCGGTCGCCGGTCGCCGGTTTCGTCAGCGGTTGCGATCGGTAGCGGGGTCAGTTGCAGTTCGGCGGGTTGGGGCAGAAGGGGCGGGGCTTGCCACCGCCCGGACCGCGGCCGGGGCGGTGCCGCCGCCTCGCCGTCGGACCGCCCGCGCCGCCGCCCTCGACCCGGCACTTGCAGGCCCGGGCCGCCGCGGCGACGCTCACGGCGGCGAAGACCGCCGCGGCACCGGCCGCCAACAGCGCGGCACTGGCTGTTCGTTCGGTCATGGTGACCTCCACGGTGGGTTCCGCGGGCCGGCTGCTCCGGCCCGCTCCTCCATGCCACCGCCGGCCGCGCCCCGTCCGCATGAGGCGACGGTCCCGTCCCGGTCCCGCTGGGCGAGAGCGTGCTCACGGTGCGTGACGTGGGCGGAGGCTGGTCTGTTTCTCGGATTCCGTGGGTTCGGTGGGTGTCCGTGGGGTCCCGCGGGTCCCGGGCGTTTCGTGGGGTCCTGCGGTCCCGTGGGGCACCTGGGCTTCCGCATCGGGGTGCGGGGCGGGGACGGGGTGCGCTGGGGGCGATTCGGCGGACGGCCGGGCCCGGGCACCGGGAGAGATCCTGTTCGAAGCGTATCGAGCCGAATATCTCCCGCAAGTCGGCCACCCGGCGTCACCGAAGGCTCGGAGGAGACCCTAGGAAGGAACGGGTTCGTTCACTAACATCGACAGTAGCCCCGCGATACTGGGACGCACATGCGCCGTTGCGCAGCCGGCCGGGCCCTTCGCGGAGATCGACGGGCCGGAGAACCGCGACGTGGGCGGATGCGTGTACCCGATGGGATCGAGGAAGGGCGACTGAAGAAGGTGCGCAGCCATGACCGCTGAAACGGACACCGCGCGGGGACCGGTGCCGGGGACCCCGCTGCGCCGGCGCGGCGAGGCGCTGGAGAGCGCCATCTACGAGGCGGTCCTCCAGCAGCTCACCACCGACGGCTACGCCCGGCTGACCATGGAGGGGGTGGCCGCGGCTGCGCAGACCGGGAAGGCCGCGCTCTACCGCCGCTGGTCCTCCAAGGAGGACCTGGTCATGGACGCGCTGCGGGCCAGCCTGCCGCCCGGCGCGTCGGCCCCGGACACCGGCAGCCTGCGCGGGGACCTGCTGGAAGTGGTGGCCAGGCTGCGCGCCGCCATGTTCAGCGAACCGGGCGCGGCCGTGCGGGCCATCATGAGCGAACTCGACCACCGGCGGGCACACGCCTTCGTCGAGATCGTGTTCGAGCGGGTGGTCGAGCCGACGACCGCGCTGATCGCCGAGGTGCTGGAGCGCGGCACCGCACGCGGTGAGGTCCGCCGCGGGGCGGTCACCCCGCTGGTGACCGACGTGGTGCCGGCGCTGATGCTGTACCGGATCAAGATGTGCGGCGGGGACGTGGTGCAGCTCGACCCGGAGGAGATCGTGGACGAGGTGCTGCTGCCGATCGTCCGCCCGTGACCGGTGCGGTGCGGTGCGACGACCGCCAGCACGTCCCCGGCCCACACCGATGCGGTGACGCCGACGCGGTGACGGCGGTGCGGTGACGGCGCGGTCCGGGTTCACGCCCCGCTGCGCCGGAGCATCTCCTCGCGCTCGACGACCTTGACCCGCTCGCGGCCCTCGGCCTCGCCGAGCGCGCGCTCGTGGGCGTCGAGCAGCTGCCAGCCCTCCCAGGTGGTGTACCGGACGCCCTGGCCGCGCAGGTGCTCCTCGACCGCGGCCCGGTCCGGCTCGGCGGCGCCGGGCAGGCGGCCGGCCGCGTGGTCGTCCAGCAGGCAGGCGACGGTCTCGTTGGCGTCGCCCTTGGTGTGGCCGATCAGGCCGACCGGGCCGCGCTTGATCCAGCCGGTGACGTAGGTGGCGGTGCGGTGCGAGCCGTCGCCGTCCTCGACCCGGCCGGCCGTGTGCGGGACGGTGCCCGAGACCGGGTCGAAGGGCAGCTTGGGCAGCTCGTCGGAGTAGTAGCCGACGGCCCGGTAGACCGCCTGGACGTCCCAGTCGGTGAAGCGGCCGGTGCCGCGGACGTTGCCGGTGCCGTCGAGTTCGGTGCGTTCGGTGCGCAGCCCGACCACCCGGCCGTCCTCGCCGAGGACCTCGGCCGGGGACTCGAAGAAGTGCAGGAAGACCCGGTGCGGGCGGTCCCCGACGTCGCGGATCGCCCATTTCTCCAGGGTCGCCGCGACCAGGTCGACGTGCTTGACCGCGCGGCGCTCGGCGATCGAACCGGCGTCGTACTCGATGTCCTCGGGGTCGACGATCACCTCGATGGTGGGGGAGTGGTCCAGTTCGCGCAGCTCCATCGGGCTGAACTTGGCCTGGGCGGGGCCGCGGCGGCCGAAGACGTGCACCTCGCGGGCCCGGTTGCGCTTCAGGCCCGCGTGGACGTTCCCGGGGATCTCGGTGGGCAGCAGCTCGTCGGCGGTCTTGGCGAGCACCCGGGCGACGTCCAGAGCGACGTTGCCGACGCCGAGCACGGCGATCTTCTCGGCGTCCAGCGGCCACTCGCGCGGGACGTCCGGGTGGCCGTCGTACCAGGAGACGAAGTCGGCGGCGCCGTACGAGCCGTCCAGCCCGATGCCGGGCAGGTCCAGCGGGCGGTCGGCGGTCGCGCCGGTGGCGAACACCACGGCGTCGTAGAACCGGTGCAGGTCGTCCAGGGCGAGGTCGGACGGGTAGTCGACGTTGCCGAACAGCCGGACCTGCGGCTTGTCGAGCACCTGGTGCAGGGCCGTCACGATGCCCTTGATCCGCGGGTGGTCGGGTGCGACGCCGTAGCGGATCAGGCCGAACGGGGCGGGCATCCGCTCGAACAGGTCGATCGAGACGCCGGGAGCCTGGGCGGCGTCGGACTTCAGCAGAGCGTCGGCGGCGTAGATGCCGGCGGGGCCGGCTCCGACGATCGCGACTCTGATCGGGCGGGACATGGCGGGGTCCTCCGGTCGGGCGCAGCGGGAGGTGGTCTGGACCCTTGCAGCCAACCCCGAGGTGGGGCACTCCTGTAGTCGGTTCCGGTCTATGACGTCATAGAGACAAGCTATGGCCTGGCGGCCGGTCCGGGGGTGCCGGGACCGGCCGCCGCGCGCTGGTCGGCTCCCGCCGCGGACCGGTCAGCTCCCGTCGGCCTGCGCGCTCCCGGCGGCCTGTGCGCTCCCGGCGGCCGGGGCCTGCGCGGGGACGGCGGGCCGGGCCGCCGCACCCGTGGCGTCCGCCGCGTCGGCGGTCCGGGCGGCGGCGGCCTCGAAGAAGCGCAGCAGCTCCACCGGGAACGGCAGTACCAGCGTCGAGTTCTTCTCCGCCGCGACCTCGACCACCGTCTGCAGCAGTCGCAGCTGCATCGCCGCCGGGGTCTCCGCCATCCTGACGGCCGCCTCGGCGAGCTTGGACGCGGCCTGGAACTCGCCGTCGGCGGTGATGATCCGGGCCCGGCGCTCGCGGTCGGCCTCGGCCTGGCGGGCCATCGACCGCTTCATCGAGTCGGGCAGGCTGACGTCCTTGATCTCCACCCGGTCGATGTGCACGCCCCAGCCGGTGGCCGGGCTCTCCAGCATGACCTCCAGGCCCTGGTGCAGGTTCTCCCGGCCGGAGAGCAGGTCGTCCAGCTCGCTCTTGCCGATGATGGACCGCAGCGAGGTCTGGGCGACCTGCAGCATGGCGAACGCGTAGTTCTGCACGTCCACGGTGGCCTTGACCGGGTCGATCACTCGGAAGTACAGCACCGCGTCGACGCTGACCGAGACGTTGTCCTTGGTGATGCCCTCCTGCGCGGGCACCGGCATGGTGATGACCTGGACGTTGACCTTGCGCATCCGGTCCACCACCGGCATCAGCAGGGTGACGCCCGGCTCGCGGACCTGCTCGCGCACCCGCCCGAGCCGGAACACCACACCGCGCTCGTACTGCTGCACCACTCGCACGCCGGTCACCAGCCAGAGCAGCAACACCACGGCGACGATCACGACGACTGCCACGATTCCGACCTCCCCCGTCGCGGCGCAGCCGGGCCGGGACCGGGTGGCCCTGTCGCACGGTGCGAGCCGCGCAGGACAGTATGCGCCCGGCGTGCCGGGCGGGACAGGCGTGTGCACAGCGGTTCTGACGGAAAGCCGGCGGGCGGCCCTGCGGAGAACGGTCCTGCGGCGGGCCGGCGCCCCCGGCCGGTGGCGGCGGCAGTCAGCGGCCGGCGCCTCGGCGGCGGTCCGTTCGGGCCGGTACCGTCGCCGCGTGACCACGACGATCGACTCCTCCTCCCCGGAAGCCGGTTCCGTCCGGCCACCACTGGTGACCAGGGCCCTGCTGGTGCGCTTCGTCTCCCTGCTCGGGTCCTCCACCGGTTTCAACCTGCTGCTCTCCGCCGTCCCGCTGTACGCGCAGGAGTCCGGGGGCGGGGAGCACGCGGCGGGACCGGCCACCGGCGCGCTGATGCTGGCCACCGTCGTCGGTGAGCTGGCCACCCCCGCGCTGACCGCCCGGTACGGCTACCGGTGGGTGCTGGCCGCCGGGTTGGTGCTGCTGGGGGCGCCCGCGCTGCTGCTCACCGCGACCGGCGGGATGGCGGTGGTGGTGGCGGTCTGCCTGCTGCGCGGGGTCGGGTTCGCGATCGCACTGGTGGCGGGCGGGGCGCTGACGGCCTCGCTGATCCCGGCCGAACGGCGCGGGGAGGGGCTGGCCCTGGTCGGCGTGGTCTCCGGCCTGCCGTCGCTGTTCGGCCTGCCGCTCGGCGTCTGGCTGGGCCAACACGTCGGCTGGGGCTGGGTGTTCGCGATCGGGGCGGCCGCCCCGCTGGCCGCCGTCGCCTCCGTCCCCGCGCTCCCCGACCGCACCCGCGCGGCCGGGCCGGCGGTGGGACTGCGGGACGGGCTGCGCAGCGGCGCCCTGCTGCGGCCCGCCACGGTGTTCGCCGCCACCGCGCTGGCGGCGGGGATCGTCGTCACCTTCCTGCCGCTTGCCGTGCCGTCCGGCGGGGCCGTCGCGGTCGCCCTGCTGGTCCAGCCGGGCGCGGCGACCCTGGCCCGCTGGCTCGCCGGGCGGCACGGGGACCGGCACGGCTCGGCCGGGCTGGTGCTGCCCGCACTGCCGGTCGCGGCCGCCGGGGTGCTGCTGCTGGCGTGGACGGACAGCCCGGCGGCGGTGATCGCCGGCGCGGCGGTGTTCGGCACCGGCTTCGGCATCGCGCAGAACGCGACGCTGGCGCTGATGTACGCCCGGGTGCCACCGGCCGGGTACGGCACCGTGACCGCGCTGTGGAACGTCGCCTACGACGGGGCGATGGGCATCGGCGCGGTCGCCTTCGGGGCCGTCGCGGGCGGAACGGGCTACTCGTGGGCGTTCGCCCTGACGGCGGCGGTGATGCTCGCCGCGCTCGCCCCGGCCTGGCGGGACCGGGGGAGCGCCGCGGTGGCCGAGTAGCCGAGTGGCCGGGTAGTCGGGTGGCCGAGCAGCTGTGCCGATCGGCCGGGTGGCCCGGTGGGCGACCGGCCGGGGCGGCTCTCAGGCGCGGAAGGCCGCCTCGTGCTCGGCGGCGAACTCGGCGAAGGAGCGGGCCGGACGGCCGGTCAGCTTCTCCACGTCGGGGCTGACGGCCGAGGCGCCCCCGGCCGCGTACAGCCCGTACAGCTCGACCATGCCCTCGGCCCGCCACGGGTCCCAGCCCGCGCCGAGCATCCCGGCCAGCGCCTGCTCCGGCGCGACCGCCGCGTACGCGACCTCGCGGCCCGCCACCGTGCCCAGCTGTCCGGCCAGCTCGCCGTGGGTCAGCGCGGCCGGGCCGGTCAGGGTGTAGACGGCGCCCTCGTGCCCCTCCGTCGCCAGCACCTCGACGGCCGCCGCGGCGACGTCCCTGGCGTCCACGTAGGACACCGCTCCCGCACCGCCCGGCACGGCCAGCACGCCGGACCCGACCGACCCGGCCATGCCCAGGAAGTTCTGGTAGAAGCCGTTCGGCGCCAGCACCGTCCACGGCAGGCCGCTGTCCCGCAGGTGGTCCAGGCCGTCGACGTGCGCGCCGACGAAACGCACGCCCCGCGGCCGCTGCTCGACGCCCGCCGCCGCGTGCAGCACGATCTGCGGGCGGCGCCCGGTGCGCACGGCGGCGTCGATCACGTTCCGCTCGTGCGCGGCCATCTCGGGGTGCACGGCGACCAGCAGGTAGACGACGTCGGCCCCGGCGAGCGCCGCGTCCAGCGACTGCGGGTCCGCGAAGTCGGCGGCCACCCGCTCGACCTCGCCGTCCCAGGCGGCCGGCCCCGCCGAGCCGTCGCGCACCAGCGCCCGCACCGCCTCTCCGCGCTCCCGCAGCCCGACGACCACCTCTGACCCGACCGTACCGGTGGCACCCGTCACGACGATCACGGATGGCACTCCTCCCCGTTGTGGACGCGGACCTGATTCCGCGTCAGGGCGATGATCGCAGCCGGGTGGTGGGGGATCAAGGTCCGGTCGCGGGAGGGCGGCGGCAGGCCGCGGGTGGGCCGCCGGGCGGACCGCTAAGCGCAACGACACGCACGGGCCGCCCTGTTGCTCGACTTGCCGCAGGTCGGGCGCTTGGATGGGCACGCCCTGGTCGACCGGACGGACCCGCACCGGGTCACGCCCGGCCGCGGTCCGAACGCCCCCGGCAAGCCGAGGAGTCACCACCGTGCACGACACCCCCGACCCCGCCGTCGTGGCCCGCCGGGTCGCCGAACGCCGCGAGCACCTGGGTCTCAGCGAGGACGACCTGGCGCGTCGGGCGGCCATGGCCCCCCGCTACCTCCGGCACCTCCTCGAGGCCGGTCCGGACTTCGACCCGGCGGGCTTCGTCCGGATCGCCGCCGCCCTCGACGACAGCCGCGACGACCTGCTGTGGGGCCGCGCCGACGCCCCGCCCGGACACGGCGGCCCGGGGCCGCACCCCCGGCTGCAGAACCTCACCGAGGCCGAGTGCTGGGAGCAGGTCGGGAACCACGGCGTCGGCCGGATCGGCCTGCCGGTGGAACCGGGGCCGGTGGTCCTGCCCGTCAACTACGTGGTCGACCGGCGGTCCTTCGCCTACCGCACCGGCGAGCACCACGCCACCGCCCCGGCCGAGGGCGCGGCGGTCTCCTTCCAGGTCGACCACATCGACGAGTACCTCGGCCGGGGCTGGAGCGTGCTCGCCCTCGGCCCCGCGCACTACGTGGACGACCCGGCGGAGCTGGCACACCTGGCCGGCCTGCCCGGTGCCTCGCCGTGGGCGGGCGACGACCGGCCCCGCTGGGTGCGGATCCGGCCGGAGGAGATCACCGGCCGGCGGCTGATCGCCGGCTGAGGCCGCCTTCCGGCCCCCGGCGGGGACCCGCCGCGGCATGATGGCGGTTCACCGGGGTCGGCCAGGGGGAGTGCGGTCATGGAGGCCGTCGTCCACGAGGACCCGGCCGGAGGCACGGCATCCGGCCACGTCGCGTACGCCGACCCGACCCCGTTCGGGCCGACCGGGCAGGTCGAGCAGCGCCGGCTCGTGGCGCTGAACGACGGAACCCACCGTGTCACCTGCATCCCCTTCACGGTCCACGGGATCTCGCCGGGGGACACCGTGCTGCTCGACGAGGCGGACCACGTCAGTGCGGTGGTCGGCACGGCCTGGCACCGGACGCTGCGCCTCGCCTTCCTCCCCGGTACGGCCGCCGGTGACCTCCGAGCGGCCGTCGACGGGATCAGGGCGGAGGTCGGTGCGGCCGGGCTGTCGAGCGAGTGGCTGGGCGAGCGCCTGGTCGCCGTCGACGTTCCGCCCGATGTCGAGCCCCTCGCAACTCCTCGCCGCCATGGCGGCGGTGGTCGACGCCGGCCACGCCGTCCGGGAGTGGGCGGACGCGGTGCCGTTCGCCGCCCGGCGCTGACGCGGGCCCCCGGTGGCGCGGCCCGGTGCGGCTCGCCCCGGCCGTCCCGGACCGCCGCGGGCCCACCGCCGTCAGGTCCCGGTCGGCGGTCAGTCGCGGTCGAGCAGTTCGCGGACGCGGTCGGCGACGAGGGCGGGCTGCTCGGCCTGGATGAGGTGCCCGGAGTCCACGGTCTCGAACCGGCCGTCGGGCAGGGCCTCGGTCCAGCGGCGCTGGTGTTCCCGCAGGGCCGGGTGGGTGCGCTCGCCGCCCCGCCGGGGGCGGCCGGCGGAGAGCAGGACCGTCGGGCAGGCCGGGGGCGCCGGGGGTTCGGCGCGCAGCCGGGGGACGGCGGCGGCCACGGCGCGGAACTCGCGGCGGGTCTGGGTGATGCCGGCCGGGACGAAGTCCTCGGCGAGCATGGTGGCGTAGGTGTCGGGCGGGTAGACCCGGCGGACGTCGGCGCTCGCCAGGCGGGCCACCGTGCGGAACCGGACCAGGGGCCGCACGACCGCGAGCGTCCGGTCGACCCGGCTGGCGATCCGTTCCATGGCGTCGTACGCGGGGGCCGTCTCCGGTGTGGGGTCGACCAGCAGCACCCCGCGCAGCCGGGGTGCCAGCCGCTCGGCGGCGAGCCGGGCGACCAGACCGCCCATGCTGTGGGCGACCAGGACGAAGCGGCCGGGGACGACGGCCTCTGCCAGGGCGACCAGGTCCGCCGCCAGGTCCTCGACGGTCAGCGGGGCGTCGCTGCGGGGGCTGCGGCCGAAGCCGGAGCGGTCGTAGGCGACGAGCCGGGCGCGGTCCGCGAGCAGGGGGACGACCGGGTCCCAGGAGGTGCGGCCGAGGCCCTGGCCCGCCTCGAAGAGCACGTGGTCGGGGCCCTGGCCGGACTCCTCGACGTGCAGCGGCCGTCCGTTGACGGTCACCGTCCGGCCGGTCGTGCGAGGCGTCGGCCGTGTCGGTCGTGTGTGGCGCATCGTGCGGTCCCCCCGTTCCGTGCGCCCGGAGCGGATTCCCGGGCGCTCACTGTTTTCATCTTTGAGAATGGTAGCGACTGTGAAATCGTACGGCAATGGACCACGATCCCGCCGACCTCCTCCTCCACCCGGTGCGCCTGCGCGTGGTGCACTCCCTCGCCGGGGGCCGGGTGCTCACCACCTCGCAGCTGTGCGAACGGCTCTCCGGGGTCTCGAAGGTGACGGTGTACCGGCACGTCGGCCTGCTCGCCGAGGCCGGCTTCCTGGAGGTCGCACAGGAGCGCCGGGTGCGCGGCGCGGTCGAGCGGCACTACCGGCTGCGCGCCGACCGCCCGGTGGCGGGCGCCGCCACCGCCGCCGCGATGTCGACGGCGGACCACCGGCAGGGCTTCGCGGCCGCGATGGCCGTCCTGCTCGCCGAGTTCAACGCCTACCTCGACCTGGACGACGCCGACCCGGCGGCCCAGGGCGTGTCCTACCGGCAGGGCACCTTCTGGCTCAGCCCGGAGGAAATCGCCGAACTGGGACGGGAGTTGTTCGCCGTGCTGGAACCGCGGCTGGCCAACGGTCCGGCACCGGGCCGGGATCCGTACCTGGTCAGTCCGATCGTCTTCCCGGTCGCGACACCCGAGGCGCCCGCTGTCGGGGAGCCGTGAGCGGGAACGCCTCCGATCCCGCCGCCCGATCCCTGCACGGCCCGTGGACGCGCGCGTCGATGACTGGTATCCAGGCGACTGGGTAGCCGGGCGGAGCCGGCCGCCGCGCCGGGACGTACCACCAGGAGAGCAGGGGCGATGCGCAGAATTCTGATCGTCGGTGCCGGGCAGGCCGGACTCCAACTGGCCCTGGGACTGCAGTCCCACGGCTACGACGTGACGGTGCTGACGGACCGTGGGCCGGAGGAGGTGCGGGCCGGCCGGGTGCTGTCCAGCCAGTGCATGTTCGACTCCGCGCTGCGCACCGAGCGCGCCCTCGGCCTCGACCTGTGGGCGGACCGGGCGCCCCGGATCGAGGGCGTCGGGGTGTCGGTGCCCGGGCCGGACGGGACCCGGGTGATCGACTGGGTCGGGCGGCTGGACGCCTACGCGCAGTCCGTCGACCAGCGGTTGAAGACGTCGACCTGGCTGGAGGCCTTCGCGGAGCGGGGCGGCCGGGTGGAGCTGCGCAAGGTGACCGCCGCCGACCTGCAGCACCTGGCCGGCTCGTACGACCTGGTGCTGGTCGCCTCCGGCAAGGGCGCGCTGGGCTCGCTGTTCGAGCGCGACCACGCGCACTCGCCGCACGAGCGGCCCCAGCGCGCCCTGGCCGCCGCCTACGTGCACGGCCTCGCGCCGCGCCCCGAGCACGCATTCGCGGCGGTGCGGTGCAACGTGGTGCCCGGCATCGGGGAACTGTTCGTGGTGCCCGCCCTGACGATGTCGGGGCCGTGCGACATCCTGCTCTGGGAGGCGATGCCGGGCGGGCCGGCGGACGCCTTCGACGGCCTCCGCGACCCGGCCGAACACCTGCGGGTGACAATGGAGTTGATGAGGACGTTCACGCCTTGGGAGTACGACCGGGCCCGGTCCGGCGTCGAACTCACCGACGCCGGCGCCACCCTGGCCGGGCGCTTCACGCCGGTGGTGCGCCGACCGGTCGGCGAACTGCCGGGCGGCGGTTCGGTGCTGGGCGTGGCGGACGTGGTCGTCACCAACGACCCGATCACCGGCCAGGGCTCCAACAACGCGGCCAAGTGCGCGGCGGGCTACCTCGCGGCGATCCTCGCCCACGGCGACAAACCCTTCGACCGCGACTTCCAGCAGGCTGCCTTCGACGATTTCTGGGAGACCGCGGGCCCGGCCACCACCTGGACCAACGCGATGCTCGCCCCGCCGCCCCCGCACGTGCTCGACCTGCTGGTCGCGGCGGGCGGACACCAGGCCGTGGCGGACCGGTTCGCCAACAACTTCAACGACCCGGCGGACGTGGCGCGGTGGTTCCTCGGACCGGTCGAGGCGGCCGCCTATCTGGCCGCGGTCACGGCCGGGGACTGAAAGGTCAAGAGATCGCCAAATCGCGTGCGCCTGCGGGCCGACCGTGGTGGGTTCGTGTCGCCCCCTCGCCGAGGGGGCACTCGGCTCGGCGCACGAGCGGTACGGACACCCGGACAACAGGAGACACGTGGTGGCGGTCGACGGGGGCAACATGGCCCAGGCTGTGATCGATACGGCGTACAACGAACGCAAGCGGCTGCACACCGGCCGCAGCCGCACCACCGCCCTGGTCGTGCTGGGCCTGCTGGCCGCGGTCGGGATCTTCCTCGCCGTGGTGGTGGGGAAGTCGGACCCGGACTCCCCGCCGACCTGTGACGGCCACACCATGACCCGGCACAGCGAGTGCCGGATCTGGTCCAACCACGGCGGCGGGGGCACCTACTCCTACGACGAGATGATCGACCGTCGGGAGTCCTCGAACGGCGTGTGGCGCTTCATCGGCTTCGGCGGCGCCGGCCTCGCGGTCGTGCTGATGGCGGTCTCCTACACCAAGCTGAACCCGAACCGCCCCTGGGGCAAGCCGGTCGGCGCCGCCTGCCCGCGCTGCCGGGAGCTGAACCTGCGGGAGAAGCTCACCGTCCACAGCGTCACCAGGGGCCGGACCACCTACCGCTACCGCGGCATCGTCACCCTCTGCACCCCCGCCTGCGGCTTCTCCACGATCCGGCAGAGCTGAAGCCCGTCCCCGGCGGCCGGTGCCCCGGGGGCCGCGAATAGGCCGCCCGGCTCCCGCCCACTACGCTCGGTCCCGATCGAACAACCGATGGGGTGAACCGTATGGGCAGGTGGGAGCGGGCGCTGGACGCGGCAGGCGTGCACGATCCCGGGCTGCGGGCCGACTACGGCCGGCAGCGGCAGCAGGTCGCCCGGTACAAGCGGGAGGTCACGCTGGCGGCCGGCCTGTTGCTGCCGGACCGCACGGTCCCGCACGTGATCGCGGCGGCGGCCTTCATGCACCGCACCGACACCCTGCTGGACAGCGGCCCCCTCGCGGAGCGCCGGGCCGCGTCCGCCCGGTGGCAGCGGTCGGTCGCCGAGAGCCTCGCGGCCGGCCGCACCGACGACCCCGAACTGCGGCCCCTGCTGAACAGCGTGGCCGCGCACCCCGCCCTGCGCGACCGCGCCCTGGACTTCCTCGCCGCGACGGACGCGGACCTCGACTTCGCCGGGTTCGCCACCGAGGAGGAGTACCAGGACTACGTGGACGGGTACTCGCTGCCCGGCTTCATGGTGGTCGCCGGCCTGCTCGGTCCGGACGGCGACCAGGCGGCCTTCCGCGCCGCGTGCCGCACCTACATCGACGCCGCCCAGCGGCTCGACTTCGTCAACGACCTCGCGGAGGACCTGGCCGAGGGCCGGCTGACGATCCCCGAGCAGACCCTGCGGGAGTACGGCGTCACCCGGGCCGACCTGGAAGGGGGCCGGGACCTGCCGGCCGTCCGGGCGCTGCTCGGCGACCTGCTCGACCGGGCGGACCGCACCCTCGCCGAGGGCCGGGCCGTCGTCGCGCTGGTGCCGGCCGTGCACCGGCCGATGGTCCGCTGCCTCCTCGGGGTGGACGCACTCGTCAGCGCCGCCGCCCGGGTCGATCCGGGTGCGCTGCTGCGCCGTTCCGCGAGTCCGGCGAAACCGGCCGCGCTGCGGCTGCTGGCCCGTGAGTACCTCCGGGCCCGCCGGCTGCGCGGCTGACGCCTCCAGGCCGGCTGTGCGCCTGCCGCGTCCGGCCGACTGTGCGGCTGATGGTCCCCGCGGGCTGCGCGGCTGACGCTCCCGGCCGCGGCTGCGGGGCCGCTGCTCCCCGTGGGCTGCGCGGCCGAGGTGCCCGGCGGCGGCGCCGGGGCGATTCCTGACATTTCGTCAAGGCCCCTGCGGGGTGCGCGAGTCGGTCCCGTCGGTGCTGCGGGCCGGGTGCGTCGGGCGGTGCCGGGTGGTTCGCCCGCCCGGTGGAGCCGTCGTCGCGGCCTCCGCATCCGACCAGCGGACTATACCCCAGTCGACACATCTTGAACGCACTGGCCCAGGAGGTGGCCGTGAGGCCTCTGGGGCCCCGGATGCCTGCGGTGCGTCCGGGAAGCTCCCGGCCTGCACGCGGTTTTCGTCACCGACAGTTCTGTGGTGTCATCTCTGCGTGTTCATGGCACCGATATTCGGGCGTTCATGCGTTCAGGAAGATAACGAAAAGGCCCAGCATGATCTCGCCTTGGATTTACTTCTTGACTCCATCTGGCATATGCGGGTTGACTCCCTCCCACTCCGCCGCACCGTCGCGGCGACGTCAGGGAGGCACCCCCACATGAACGCAATGATGCGTCGCGCTGTCATCGCCACCGCAGCCGTCTCGATGGCCCTGTCCATGGCCGCCTGCGGCAAGGCCGGCAGCGACAAGAAGGACTCCGCCGCCGCCGGTGACACCAAGTCCATCGGCCTGCTGCTGCCCGAGAACGCGTCCTCGACCCGCTACGAGTCCTTCGACCGCCCGTTCATCGAGGCCAAGGTCAAGGCCCTGTGCGCGGACTGCAAGGTGCTCTACAACAACGCCGAGGGCAGCGCCTCCAAGCAGAAGCAGCAGTTCGACACCCTGATCGCCCAGGGCGTCAAGGTCATCGTCCTGGACGCGTTCGACGCCACCTCCACCCAGTCCTGGGTCAAGGAGGCCGCCGCCAAGGGCGTCAAGGTCGTCGCCTACGACCGCCTGGCCACCGGCCCGGTCGCCGCCTACGCCTCCTTCGACAACGAGAAGGTCGGCGAGCTCCAGGGCCAGGCCCTGGTCGACGCGCTCGGTGCGCAGGCCGCCGACGCCAACGTCGTCATGATCAACGGTGACGACGCGGACCCGAACGCCGGTCAGTTCAAGGCCGGTGCGCACAAGGTCCTCGACGGCAAGGTCAAGAAGGTCGTCTACGAGCAGTCCGGCGAGTGGAAGCCCACCGTCGCCGGCCAGAAGATCGGTGCCGCGATCACCCAGCTCGGCAAGGACGGCTTCCAGGCCGTCTACTCCGCCAACGACGGCATGGCGGGCGCCATCATCACCCAGCTCCAGGGCGCGGGCATCAAGGTGCCGGTCGGCGGTCAGGACGCGGGCCTCGACGCCATCCAGCGGATCGTCAACGGCGACCAGGCGTACACCATCTACAAGGCGTACAAGCCGCTCGCCGACAGCGCCGCCGAGCTGGCCGTCGACCTCCTGCAGGGCAAGGACGTCAAGTCCGTCGCCACCTCCAGCGTCGACAGCGCCACCGACAAGGGCATCCCGGCCAAGCTGCTCGACCCCAAGGTCGTCACCAAGGCCAACATCAACGACACCGTCATCGCCGACGGCCTCTACAAGGCCGCCGACATCTGCACCGCGGACTACGCCGCCGCCTGTGCCACCGCCGGCCTGAAGTAGCACCGCCCGGGCGGAGCTCCCCGACATCCCCGGGGAGCACCGCCCGCAGCCGCGGCGGCCCCAGGCCCGCCCCGACACCCCCTTTTCGACGCTCACCCGCCCGCCCAGCACGGCGCGCGGGCCACCCCGGCCGCCGACCCACCATCACGGCGCGCGGGAGAAGGAGATGGTTCACGTGACAGGCGCACCCGTACTGGCGTTGCGCGGGGTCTCCAAGCGCTTCGGCGCCGTCCAGGCACTGACCGACGTGCACCTGGAGGTACACGCCGGCGAGGTGGTGGCCCTGGTGGGCGACAACGGCGCCGGAAAGTCCACGCTGGTGAAGACCATCGCCGGCGTGCACCCCATCGACGAGGGGACGATCGAGTGGGAGGGCCAGGAGGTCTCCATCGGCCGCCCGCACGACGCCCAGGCCCTCGGCGTCGCGACCGTCTACCAGGACCTCGCGCTGTGCGACAACCTCGACGTGGTCGGCAACCTCTTCCTCGGCCGTGAGCTGAAGCGCTTCGGCACGCTCGACGAGGTCGCCATGGAGAAGCGCGCCCGCGAACTCCTCGACACCCTCTCCATCCGCATCCCGAGCGTGCGCATCCCGATCGCGGCCCTCTCCGGCGGCCAGCGCCAGGTGGTCGCGATCGCCCGCGCCCTCGTCGGCGACCCCAAGATCGTCATCCTGGACGAGCCCACCGCCGCCCTCGGCGTCGAGCAGACCGCCCAGGTCCTCGACCTCGTCGAGCGCCTGCGCGACCGCGGCCTCGGCGTCATCCTGATCAGCCACAACATGGCCGACGTCAAGGCCGTGGCCGACACCGTCGCCGTCCTGCGCCTGGGCCGGAACAACGGGTCCTTCGAGGTGGCGACCACCTCGCACGAGGAGATCATCTCTGCCATCACCGGCGCCACCGAGAACGCCGTCACCCGTCGTCAGGCCCGACTCGCGGAGGACGCGAAGTGAGTACCGAAGAGACCACCACCACCCCGGTCGCGGCCCCCGCGGTCGACCCCCGCCTGCTCGTCCGCGAGGCCGGACTCGCCGGCTACCTCGCCGAGTTCAAGCGGAAGATGAAGAACGGCGACCTCGGCTCCGTGCCCGTCGTCCTCGGTCTGATCCTCATCGGTGCCATCTTCCAGGGCATCACCGGGGACTTCCTCAACGCCGACAACGTCACCAACATCACCAAGTGGATCGCCGGCCCCGGCCTGATCGCCGTCGGCATCGTCTTCGTGCTCCTCCTCGGCGAGATCGACCTCTCGCTCGGGTCCGTCGCCGGCGTCTCCGCCGCGATCGCCGCCGTGCTGTCCGTGCGCTCCGGCTACAACGAGTGGGTCGCCTGCCTCATCGCGATCGGCGCCGCCGTCGCGATCGGCGCCCTGCACGGCTTCTTCTTCGCCAAGATCGGCGTCCCGGCGTTCGTCGTCACCCTCGCCGGCCTGCTCGCCTGGAGCGGCCTGCAGCAGTACGTCCTCGGCGACAAGGGCACCGTCAACGTCGTCAACGACGGCGTCCTCGCCAACCTGGACACGTACTTCCTCGGCGACGGCGACATCGCCTACACCTGGGGCCTCGCCGTCCTCGGCGTCGCGCTCTTCGCGGCCGGGCAGATCCTGGACGCCCGCCGCCGCGCCGCCGCCGGCCTCGCGGCGCGCCCGATGAGCGAGATCGCGCTGCGCACCGGCGTCCTCGCCGTCATCGCGCTGACCGCCGCCTACATGCTCAACCAGGACCGCGGCCTGCCGCTGCCCCTGCTCGTCTTCCTGGCCGTGGTGGTCATCACCGACTTCGTCCTGCGCCGCACGAGCTACGGCCGGCAGATCTTCGCCGTCGGCGGTGGCGTGGAGGCCGCCCGCCGCGCGGGCATCAACGTGGCCTGGATCCGGATCTCGGTCTTCATGATCTCCGCCGGCATGGCGGCCCTGGGCGGTCTCTTCATCGCCTCCCAGCAGGGTTCCGCCGACAAGATCCTCGGCGGCGGCAACGTCCTGATGAACTCCATCGCCGCGGCCGTCATCGGCGGCACCAGCCTGTTCGGCGGGCGCGGCAAGACCTGGTCGGCCCTGCTGGGCATCCTGGTCATCCAGTCGATCATCACCGGCCTGGACCTGGTCCACGTGAACCAGGCCATCCAGTACATGATCACCGGCGCGGTCCTGCTGGCCGCCGTCGTCCTGGACTCCGTCTCCCGCCGCACCCGCAAGACCGCCGCGCGCTGACCCGGCGTCACGCGCACGGCTCGGGCCGGTCCGGTACCCACCCCCTCGGGTACCGGGCCGGCCCGCTTGCGTCGTACCTGCGGGCGCACACGGTGTCCACAAGCGGAACCCTCCTTTGACGTAGGCGGGTTGTCGCCTCCGTCGGGCACCTGTCGCGGTCCGTCGGGCGTGGCTAGCATGAGGCAGCTCCACCACAGGTTCCAACGACAAGAACCACAGGGAGGACCCCCATGACTGCACTGATGACCGACGTCCGCGATGCCGGCCTGCTGGACATCGACGAGGACGCCATCTCCTTCGAGGACGCGTTCGACGCGGACCTCACGCCGGTCGCGTGTCTCGCCGACCCGTGGGTCACCTACGTCCCGACCCGCTTCCCCTGCGAAGACTTCTGATCCCAGCGGGCCGACCGGAACACAGCGGAACCGGGGGAGGGAACGGACCCTTGAGCACACCACCCGACCCCGGCTCCGCCGACGGGCTGCGGCGCAGCGTCGAGGCGCTCGCCGCAGCCGCCGTCGTCCCGCGCGGACCCCTGCGCACCGACGGACAGTGGTGGTACCTCCGGGACCGCCGGCTGCCGGAACTGGCGCACGGATGGAAGCTGCACGTGTCCGCCCGCCCCGGCGGACTCGCGGACCTGCTGGACGTGGTGGTCCCGATCCTGCTCCGCCACACCTGCGACGTGAAGTTCGCGCACAGCGCGGCCGTCCTGCAGGAGCTCAACAGCGGCCGGCACGGCGGCGCCGCCGTCGGGAAGGCCGTGACGGTCTACCCGCGGCCGGACGAAGTCCACGCCCTCGGGCAGGAGCTGGCGCAGGCACTGGCCGGCCGGGCCGGTCCCGACGTGGTCAGCGACCGCCGGATCCGGCCGGACTCCCCGGTGTACTACCGCTACGGTCCCTTCCGGGTCACGGAGGACGAGGCGGAACGCGGCATGGTCGGCCCCGACGGCTCGCGGTTCCCCGGTCTGGCCGAGGCCCGCTACCGTCAACCGCCCTGGGCCGAAGACCCGTTCACCGCTCGGCGCGCTCCCGCCCGGACCGCCACCACCCGGGTCGGCGACGGCCGCTACCGCCTCACCGCGGGCATCTCCCGGGCGCCCAGCGGCCACGTCTACCGCGCGGTCGAACTCGCCACCGGGCGCGAGGTGGTGGTCAAACAGGCCCGGGCCTTCGTCGCCGAGGACGGCGCGGGCACCGATGCGCGCGGCCGGCTGCGGCACGAACGCCGGGTGCTCGCCGCACTCGCCGGTGTGCCCGGAGTGCCGCCCCTGGTCGACTACTTCCGGCACGGCACCGACGAGTACCTGGTCAGCGGCGCGCGCGGCGGGCGCGACCTCCGGCGGGACGTCCTCACCGCCGGTCCGTACGGCGCGGTCGCGGACGACGGCGCCCGCGACGGGTGGACGTTGGCCCGCGAACTGCTGCGGATCCTGGACGCGGTGCACGCGCGCGGTGTCGTGGTGTGCGACCTCAAACCCGCGAACGTGGTGCTCGACCACGACGGCCGCGCCTCGATCGTCGACTTCGGGGTGAGCGCCCTCGCCGGCGAGCGCCCACCGGGAGCCACCGCCGGCTACGGCCTGCCGGGCGGCACCGGCGACGACCCCACCGAGGACCACTACGCGCTGGGCACCACCCTGCACCACGCCTTCACCGGCCTCGACCCCGTCGTGATCGACCCCGACCCGGCGACCAACCGCGACCGCACCCTCGCCTGTCTGCGCGCCGCCCTCCCGGGGGCGGGCCCGCTGGTGGACCTGGTGACGGGGCTGCTGAGCTTCGACCCGGCGGAGCGCGCCGCGGCGGCATCGGGACTCCGTGACGGCGGCGCGATCGCCGCTCCCGCGCGGCCGCTGCCGGCGCGGGCCGCACGGTGCAAGCCGGAGCGGCCCGGCCGGGCCCTGCTGGACGAGGCCCTCGACCACACCGTCACCATCTGCGTGCGGATGGCCCGCGAGCTGGTCGCCGCCGGCCCCGGCACGGAGCGCCCGCGCACCCTGCTCTCCCTCTACGACGGCGCGGCCGGGATCGGCCTCGAACTGCTCCAGCACCCGGACCGCCCGGACGCCCGCTCCGCCGCCGCCGATCTGGCCGGCTGGACCGCCGCCCACCCGGCCCTCGACCGGCTCGACGACTCCCTGTACCAGGGCCGCGCGGGCGTCGAGCTGTTCCTCGCCGAGGCGGCTGCCGTCCTCGGGACGGAACCGCTCGCCTCCGGTCCCGGTGACGCGCCCGGCCTGGGCACGGGGACGGACCAGATCGCCGGTGCGGCCGGGATCGGCACCGGGCACCTGCTGCTCGCGGCGGTCGGCTCGGAGGCCCACCGGCATCGCGCCGACCGGCACCGCGCGGCTGCCGCCCGCTGTGCGGTACGGCTGACGACCGGGCCGCTCGACGAGCCCGAGGACGAGCCCAACCCCGGCACCGCCGCCCTCGCGGAGGGCTTCGCCCACGGCCGCGCCGGCGTCGCCCACTTCCTGCTCGCCATGCCCGACGAGGCTTCGCAGCGCACCGCCCGCCGGATCGTGGACGATCTCGCCGCCGACCTCCCCCGGATCGCGGACGCCGCCCGCCGGCCCGGAGCGACCCGCCGCTACCTCGCGTGGTGTCGGGGACTGGCCGGGCTCGGAACGGTCCTCGTCCAGGCCGGCCTGCGATACGGCGACGACGAGCTGCTCGCCCTGGCCGCCGAGGCCGCCGACACCTGCCGGGTGCTCGCCCCGCGGACCGCCCAGGTGTTCCGCTGCTGCGGCCTGGCCGGCGTCGGGGACCTCCTGGTCGACCTGGCCGAGGCCACCGGGGACACCCGCCACCTGGCGGCGGCCGAGGACCTGGCGGGTCTCGTCCTCACCCGGGCCGGCGGCCCGCCGAACCGGCCGGTCTTCGCAGGCCGGCAACCGGACGCCGAGGCGCGCGCATGGGCGGTCGGCACACCCGGCGTCGCCACCTTCCTGCGCCGCCTGTCCCGGCGCGGCGGCCCGGTGCCGGGGCTGCTGCCGCTGCGGTGAGCAGTCCTGGGGTCCGCTCATCCGGGACACGGTCGTTCGGGCCACGGTCGTTCGGCACGGGCTGAACGAGCGAAGCCTCCCGCGGGTCGGGTGTGGCGGATGCCGGAGCGATCCCCGGGGTCGGCATCCTTCTGGTGACTCGTTCACCAGGCGAGTGGGTGCCACCGCACCGATCGCTCGCCCACCAGGTAAGGACAGCCTGTGAAGTCAGTCGGGAGAATCAGCGCCATCTGTGCTGCCGTCGCGGTATCCGCTCTCATGGGCGGCACTGCCGCTCACGCCCAGGGTGACGGAGGGCTGCTCGGCCTCGGTCTCCTCAACACCCCCGCCATCACCGTCGCGTGCATCCCCGGAGGGCTGGTGAGCCAGGGCAACGCCTCCACCGGCAACCAGAACGGCGGCTGCAGCCAATCCGCTTCCGGCGCGGAAGCAACGCCGTCGTCGAGTGGCAGCGGCCTGACGGGACGTCAGATCGTCAGCTCGTCGGCCGCCGCCCAGCCCGGAGAGCTCGCCACCGCAAGTGTTCGGTGCCCGGCGGGGACGGCGGTCACCGGCGGCGGCCTCGCAACGGATGCCGGCTCCTCCTGGGACATCAAGAGCTCCGCTGCCACCGGGACTTCCGGCACGAGCACCGGGGGCGCCTGGTCGGCGAGCGCCAAGAACACCGGCCTTGCGTCCCAGACGCTCACCGTCTACGCGGTCTGCTCCAGTCGAGGGGCCTGACCGACAGCCCGTCGCCGCTTGCGGCCCCTGCGGCCGGAGTCGACAGCCCCTGTCGAATCCCGGCCGGCGGAAACCCGGCCGCTGCCGTATATCAACGGAACGATCAATAAGTCGAGCGGGTGCGGACCGGCCGCACCCGCTCTTCGCTTTGCCCTCAAGTTCCCATCTGCAAAAGGGAGTTCGGAAGATTTCGCGGTGGAACTTCGCAGGTCGGTGGCGGATCGCTCAAGCGCCGCTGTAGTGGCGGTGGCGATGAGCCGTAGGGGCACGGACTACCGGCCAATTGCCCCGGGGGCCGTGCCGCCGGCCGGGCCCCGCGGCCTAGAGTCGACATCGGGCGGCGCGACGTCGGGATTCCCTCGATCCGCGTTCGACGCACCCACGGGGGGCCCGGCACATCCCACAGCACCCGCTCCGCAGACGCGTCCCGGACCGTCCGGAACGCCTGCCACCTCAAGGGAGAACGCCATGTCCGACATCACTCTCGACCTTCAGGACCTCGACCTCAGCGAGCTGACCGTCACCTCCCTGCGTGACACCGTCGCGCTGCCGGAGAACGGCGCCTCCTGGGGCTCCTGCTCCTGCCAGGGCTCGTCCTCCTGCGCCCAGCCGCAGGACATGGTCGTCCCGATCAACTGACGCTTCGTCGGTCCATCGACTGACACTCCGTCAGTTCATCGGTAGGCAAGGATCGTTCGAGAACTCTGGAGACCACATGTCCGACCACGCCCAGGGCGAGCTCGCACTCGCCGACGTCCTCGCCCTCGACAGCCTCGACCTGGGGGAGCTGACCGTCACCGCGCTGCGTGACACCGTCGCGCTGCCCGAGACGGGCGCCTCCGGCGGGCCCAGCTCGACCTCCTGCGGATCGTCCTCCTGCGGGGCTCCGCACCCGCCGGTCCTCGACACCTTCTGAGATCGGCACCCCGCACCGACTCCGCACCATCCCGCACCACCAGCGCAGCAACCCTGAACCCGGCGCGTTCGCGCGGACGCGCCGGGTTCCTGCCGTGTCGCTCAAGTCCCGTCGGAGGGAGCCGTCATGCCGAACCGAGCCCTGCCGCGTCCCGCGCTCCGAGAGGCCCCGGCCGACGCGCCCTCGCAGGCTGTCGTGCCCGACCGGGCCGCAGTGCCCACGCCGGCCGACGCACCTGCGCAGGAATCCGAGTCCGGGCCGGCGCCGGTCGCGTACACCGCGCCCCATGCCCTGGTGCGCGCCACCGTCATCGACCGGCCCGCACAGTCCGCGCCGGCGGCGGCCGCGCGGAGCCTGCTGGCCGAACTCTCCGCCGTCGAGGCCGCGGAGGCGGCCCTGCGGACGGACCTCTGCGACGACCTGTACGACAGTCGCGCCGGACACGACGAGGACTTCCACCGCCGGGTCGTGCTCCCGCTCCGCCGGGACCTGCACAACGGGCGCCCGCCCCGCCCCGCGCTGCTCGACCGGCTCGCCGACCTGCCGCAGCGCGTCCCGCGGCTCGCCGCATGGCTGGGCCTGCGGCAGCGGCGCGCCCGGGCGCTCGCCGCGCTGGCCGACGCCGTTCCGTCCGCGCTCGCCGCCGAACGCGCCGGACTCGCCGAAATCTGCCGCCACCCCGCCTTCGCCCGCGCCGTCGCCCTCACCAGTGCCGACCTGCTGCGCGCGGTCGCCACCACGGCCCGCGAGGCCGGCACGGCGGGGCAGCGGTCCGGGCGGGCCCGCAAGGAGGAGGCCGCCGTGCTGCGGCACGCGCTGCGCGCCACCGCGAAGACCAGCCCGCTCTCCTGGTTCACCGCCGTCGGCTGGTCCTCGGGGGACGCGACGCCGAACGGGCCCGCCGCGCCCCCGTACGCGGTCGTCCGGGAGAACCGGACGTTGGTCGCCGCGCTCGTCCAGGCCCTGCTCGACGACCCCCGGCGCAGCCGCACCCTGCCGCACCGGATGACCGCCGCCGCCCGCGTCACCGACGGCCGCGCCCACTACGCCCGCAGCGAGGTGGTGTTCGCGGGCGGGCGCTACCTGGTCACTCGCGAGGAGGAGGTCGAACTGGCCGACCGGCCCGAACTCGCGCTCCTCGCTATGCTCGCCGACACACCGGACACCCCGGAGCGGCTCGCCGTCCGCCTCGCCGACGCGCTCGGACGGCCGGGCGGCGACCCCGTCGTGCACCGCTTCGTCGGCCAACTCCTCACCGCCCGCCTGCTGGTGCCCACCGACCCGGTCGACCCGCAGGACCCGCAGCCGCTGCGGAGCCTCGCCGAGTGGCTGAGGCCGTGGCCGGAGGACACCCCGATCGTCGATCTGATCGACCAACTCATCCGCTACACGGCGGAGTTGTCCGAGGCGCCGGGCGAGCGGCGGCCGGCTCTGCTGGCCACGCTCGCCGACACCTGGCACCGGGTCCTGGCCGCAGCCGGCCGGCCCGTCCCCGCCGACGCCGCGCCGCTCACCGTCCTCAGCGAGGACGTCCACGCGCCCTCGCCGCCGCGTCCCTCGCCGAGCCCGGCCGATCGAGTCGCGCTCGCCGAACTCACCGCGCTGGCCGAGCTGTTCGACCACGGCCACCTGATGCGCCGGGCGGCCCGCGACCGCTTCGTCGCCCGCTTCGGCACCGGCGGGGTGTGCACCACCCCGTGGGAGTTCGGTGCCGACGCCGCACAGGCCTGGGCCGACCCGGCCATGCCGGACGAACTGGCGGCGCTGCAAGCCGAGTTCGCCGCCGAACCGGAGCGGGACGGCGAACTCGTCCTCCCCGTCGAGGCGGTCCGCGCGCTGGCCGACCGGCTGCCCGACTGGACGGCCGCCCGCCCGCTGAGCTACTCCTGGTTCGTCCAGTGCGACGCCGCCGACGGCCTGCTGTGCGTCAACCACGTCTACGGCGGCTGGGGGCGCTTCACCAGCCGCTTCCTCGACGCCACCGCACCGCGGGCCGCCGCCGACGTCGCCCGGCAGATCCGCCGCGGCCTCGGCGAGGGCGCCCGCGCGGCCCAGATCCGGCCGGTCGGCGGCTTCAACGCCAACCTCCACCCCCTGCTGCTCGCCGACGAGATCGGCCCCGACCGGCGGTGGACCAACCTCGCCGAAGCCGACCTCGACCTCGTCCACGACACCGGCACCGACCAGCTCCGCTTCCGCCTCCGGAGCACCGGCGAACTGCTGGACGTCCTCTACCTCGGCTTCCTCGCCCCGCTCATGCTGCCCCAGCGGCTCGCCCCGCTGCTCGCCGACCACCCCAACGGCGTCGTCGACTTCCGGCCGCTGCTGCCGCGCACCGCCGTCGACGCACCCGGTGGCACCGTCACCCGCACCCCGCGTCTGCGCCACCGCCACGTCGTCCTGGCCCGCCGCCGCTGGCACCTGCCGCCCGCCGTGCTCGACGCGCTGCGCGCCGACCTCACCGCCGACCTCACCGCCGACCCCGGGCCCGTCGGGGTCCCCGCCGGCGCCACCGCCCGCTGGCGCGCCCTGCTGGGCCTGCCCGAACAGCTCTTCCTGCACCCCGTGCCCGCCACCGCCGCGACCACCGGCACCCCCGCCGACGCCTTCGTGGCCCACCTGCGCGCCCCCAAGCCCCAACCCGTCGACCTCGGCAATCCGCTGCACCTGAGCCACCTCGCCAAATGGCTCACCCGCTACCCGAACGGGGTGGTGCTGGAGGAGTCGCTGCCCACCATCGCCGGGCGGGCGGAACCGGCCCGGGCGGTCGAGTCGGTCGTGGAGACCTACCGTCCCGGCCGGGCGGGGGCCGGCGAGGCGCGGGAGCGGGACCGGTGAGCGGCACGGTCGGGCCCACGCCCTGCCCGCCGCCGCCTCGCCGCTCCGGGGGCACCGCTCGACGGCCCGCCCCGCCCGTCCATCCGTCCATTCCGCCCCGCAGTGCCGAGGAGACGTCCGATGCGTGACCCCGCCGACGGCCCGGAGAGCGCCGTGACCGCCGTGACCGCCGTGACCGCCTGTGATGTGGTCCTGACCTACTACCAGCCCATGAAGGCCCGCGCGCTGCGCGAAGCCGTGCTGCCGCAGGCCCGGCAGGCGGTGGCGGACGGGCTGCAGGCGCACATCGAGCGGCACTGGCGGTTCGGCCCGCACCTGCGGCTGCGACTGCGCGGCCCGCACGCTCGGGTGGCCGTCGCCGCGGAGCGCGCGGCCGAGGCGTTGCGGACGTGGACGGCGGCGCACCCGTCGGTCGCCGACCGGACGGACGAGCAGCTGCTGGCCGAGGCCGCCGTCGCCGGACGGGTCGAACTGGTGGCGCCGCCGTACGGGCCGCTGGTGCCGGACAACACCGTCCGGGTGGAGCCCGTCGACCCGGCCGCCGAGCAGTCCCTCCGCGCCCTGCTCGGTACCGAATCCGCCGACCTGCGCGATGAGTTGCTGCGCCTCGGGCTGCCCGCGATCGGATCCGGGTCCGCCTTCCTCGGCGCGCACGGCGACGCGTCGGCGGCCCGGGTGCAGCTGGTGGTGGCGGCGCTCGCGGCGCACGCCGCCGCACACCCGGAGGGGCTGATCGGCGGCCACTACTCGATGCTGTCGCACCTGGAGGACTTCCTCGTCCACGAGGACCAGGACGGCAGCCTGCGGGCCGACTTCGAACGGCGCTGGGAGCAGGTCGGCGGCGCCGTCACGGCCCTGGTCGGCCGGATCACCGACGGCGGGGCGAGCGGCTGGGAACGGGACTGGGCGCACTGGTCGGCGACCGCCTGGACGATGGCGGAGCGGCAGCTGGCCGCAGGCGCCGACCTCGGCGGCAGCCGCGAGGAGTACCGGGAGCGCGCGGCCACGATCGGCGACCCGGAAACCGCCGCCCGCTGGGACTTCGACCTGCGCACCCGCTACAGCGAGTTCCACCGGCTGCTGCACCGCTCGGACCCCCGCGGCACCATGTGGACCCGCCCGGACTACCTGATCTACCGGGCCTGCACCAACGGCCTGTACCGGCTGTTCGCGATCTGCGACGTCCGCCCGGTGGAGCGCTACCTCGCCGCCCACCTGGTGGTCCGCAGCGTGCCCGCGCTCACCGGGCACCGCTGGCAGGACCGGGTGGACGAGGTCATCGCCGCGGTGGAGGGCGCCGCGTGACCGGCGCGGAGGAGCCGTCCGTGCGGCCCCACCTGCGCCCCGGAGTGGCGGTGACCCCGCTGCGGGACGGCCTGCACCTGCGCGGACGCGGCACCAGCCTCACCCTGGAGGGCAGCCGCGCCCTTCCGGTCCTGTGGAAGCTGCTCGCCGCCCGGCTCGCCCCCGGTCCGGACGCGGCGGCCCGGCCCGCCGCCGAGCCGAAGGTGGCGGCCGCGCTGGCCACCGTCACCGCCCGGCTGCGCGAGCACGACCTGATCGTGGACCACCCGGACGGCGCCCGGCTGCCGACCTGGACCGGCGCGGTGGCGGACGAACCGGACGGCGCGGCGGCGGCGCTCGCGGCGGCCCACCCGGTGGTGGCCGCCGCCGACCCGGACGGCCCGGTGGCCCGGGCGGTGGCCGGTGCCCTCGCCCGGGGCGGGACGGCCGCGCCCACGGTGGTCGCCGAACCCGGGCTGCCCGCCGGGCAGGTGGTGCTCTCGGCGGGCGAACCGCCGATGGCGGTCGCGGTCCGGTGCGGCGCGGACGGCGGCTTCGTCAC
>NZ_JBHWCL010000125.1:0-29910 GCF_042735125.1 Kitasatospora sp. NPDC059599
TTCCGCGGCCGCCCGGGCCGGCGTCTACCGCCCTCCCGCCGCCTTCATGTAGGACGTCCAGATCCGCGTCGGCAGCGCGGAGTCCGGGGTGTCCGGTGCGGCGCCGCCCACGCCTTCCAGCGGGAGCAGCTTCATGTCCCGCAGGTCCGCCCGGAACACGGTGACCGCCGTCGACAGCTGCCCGTCGTAACCGACGGTCCACCCCGCGGTGCGGTCCGCGGTCGTGCCCGGCTTCGCGGCCAGGCCCGGGCCTGCTTCCGCCACCGCCGCGGCGCTCCCGTTGCGGACCGCGCCCTTGAGCGCCGCGTCCACCTCGCCCGCCACGGGCGCGGGCAACGCCTGTGCGGCGGTCGGCAGTTGCAGGGCGAGCGGGGCGCCGTTGCGGGTGATCCTGAGCACCGAGTAGGGGTCGGTGCGGCTGCCACCGGCGGCGAAGGCGGTGTACGCGTCGGCGGTCCTGATCGCGCTGGGCGTGGAGTTGCCGACCCCGAAGGCGGGCACCAGTTCGCCCATGCTGCCGGGGAGCAGGCCGAGGTCGGTGGCGGTCTTCTGCACCCGGTCGAGGCCGATGTCCATGCCGAGCTGCATCATGGGCCCGTTGACGGACTGTTCGACCGCACCGCGCAGGGTGACCGGCCCCCAGTTGCGCTTGCCGTCGTTGGCGGTCTTGGCGATCTTGCCGTCCCTCCCCCAGTACGGCCCCTCCGGGGTCATCACGTTCACGCCGTTGTCGCCGTTGTAGGGGGTGGCGGGTGTCACCGGGGTCCGGTTGCCGCCGCGTTCGCGTTGCACGCCCTGGCTGAGCCCGGCGGCGTACACCAGCGGGGTGAAGGCCGAACCGACGGGCACGGTCGAGGTGTTGGCGTTGTTGAAGCCCTGTTTCAGGTAGTTCGGTCCGCCGTAGAGCGCGACGATCCTCCCGTCGAGGGCCACCGACGCGGCGCCGACCTTCACGAGCTTGTCGACCTCGCGGTTGTCGGGGTCGAGGCCCTTGGTCGCCTCCTGGACGGCGACGGCGAGCGCCTCGACCTTCGGCTTCTCGAAGGTGGTGACGATCTGGTGGCCGCCGAGGTCCAGCTGGGCCTGGGTGATGTCGCTGTGGGTCTCCACGTAGGACCTGGCCATGTCCACCAGGTACCCGACCTGGCCGCCCAGTCCGGCCGACTTCGGCTGCGGCTTCGGTTCGGGGAACACCGTGTAGCGGGCGCGTTCGGCCGCGGACAGCTGTCCGACCTCGACCATCCGGTCCAGGATCCAGGACCACCGCTCCTCGGCCCGCTCCCGGTTCTCCGGGCTCAGCGCCGGATCGTACTGCCCGGCCCCCTTCAGCAGCGCCGCCAGGAACGCGCCCTCGCTCGGGTCGAGCTGCGAGACGTCCTTGCCGTAGTACGCGGCCGCGGCCCGTTCGATGCCGTAGCTGCCGCGGCCGAACCAGCTGGTGTTCAGGTAGCCGGCCAGGATGTCGCCCTTGGTCATCCGGTCGTCCAGTTTGATCGCGATGACGGCTTCCCGGAACTTGCGCGAGTAGTCCTGGTGCTGGTTCAGGTAGATGTTCTTGACGTACTGCTGGGTGATGGTCGAACCGCCCTGGGTGTCGCCGCCCGAGACCATCTGCCAGACCGCGCGGCCGATGCCCTTGAGCGAGACGCCCGGATCGGAGTAGAAGGTCGCGTTCTCGGCCGCCAGGACGGCACCCCGCACCGGCTTCGGCACCTGGTCCAGTGGCACCTCCTGCCGGTTGGTCTCGCCGACCCGGGCCATCTCGGTGCCGTCCGCCCAGAAGTAGACGTTGTTCTGCTGGGTGGCGAACGCGTTCAGGTCGTCCGGGACCTCGGTCGTCGCGAAGAACCAGGCCAGCCAACCGGTCAGCGGCACGATCACCAGTACCGCGGCGGAGAGCAGCTGCCGCCAGGACGGGAGCCAGCGGCGGATCCGACCCCGGCCCCGGCGCGGGTAGTCGATCCGCCGCAGCGGTCGCCATCGTCGGCGTCCGGGCTTCTCCTGCTCGGCCCCGCCAGCTCGCTGTGCACGCACGGTCCGCTCTCCGATTCGCTCGTGGACCCCCCGTAGGGATAGACGTCACGGGAAGCGTGCCGGGGCCGCAGAAAATCGGTGTGATCATGGTCATATCGCGTGTGACGTCAGGTCAGCCGCCACCGGTCGACGGCCCGGCGGGAGCACACCTCCGGCGCAGCCGGCCCCGCGGACCGCCAGAATGGCGCCATGAGGTTGATCCACACCGTGATCGGTGCGCTGCTGCTCCTGCTGGTCGTCGGCAGCATCCTGCGCACCCTGGTCGTCCCGCGCGGGCTGTACTCGTCCCTGGTGAACCGGCTCTGGACGGTCCTGCGCGCCGTCCTCCGGCTCTCCGCCGCGCCGATCGGCGGCTACCGCGCGCAGGACCGGGCGCTCACCTGGCTGGCGCCGCTGGTCCTGCTGGGCATGCTCACGGTGTGGCTCAGCGGGATGCTGGTCGCTTACACGCTGCTGCTACACGGCACGTCCCAGCTCGACTGGACGGTGGCCATCCGCGAGGCCGGGTCCAGTCTCTTCACCCTGGGCTTCGCGAGCGGGGACCGCCTGCACCTGTCCGCGATCGACTTCATGGCCGCCGCCAGCGGCCCGCTGGTGATCGCGCTGCAGATCTCCTACCTGCCGACCCTCTACGCCGCCTACCAGCGCCGCGAGACCGAGGTGACGCTGCTGCAGTCCCGGGCCGGCGAGCCCGCCTGGGGCCCCGAACTGCTGGCCCGCCAGTCCCTGGTGGACACCGAGACCGCGCTGCCCCAGCTGTACCGGGACTGGGAGCGCCTGGCCGCCGACATCGGCGAGAGCCACTCCAACTACCCGGTGCTGCTGTCCTTCCGCTCCCCCCAGCCGAACCGGAGCTGGGTGGTCGGCCTGATCTCGGTGATGGACGCCGCCGCGCTGCACCTCGCCCTGTGCCCGCGCACGTCCCCGCCCGAGGCCCGGCTGGTCCTGCGCGCCGGGTTCACCGCGATGCGCGACATCGCCCGCTCGCTGCGCGTCGACTTCGACCCCGACCCGGACCCGGACGTCCCGATCCGGCTGAGCTACGCCGAGTTCCTGGGCGCGGTCGCGATGATCACCGCGGCCGGCTTCCCGCGCGAACGCCCGGTCGAGGACGCCTGGGCGCACTTCCACGGCTGGCGCGTCAACTACGAGGCGGTGGCGTACGAACTGGCCCGCCGCAGCGATGCCGTCCCGGCGCTCTGGACCGGCCCGCGCGACTTCCGCGCGCCCGTCATCCCACCGACCCGCCCCACCGACCGCCGCCCGACGGCCTCCGGGCCGCCACTGCCGCCGGTGTGAGCGGCCCGAGCGGCCTCACCGGCCGTCCGGCCCGTCGGGCCCGACCGGCCGGTCTCAGACCTCCACCGGTCCGCCGCCGGCCAGCGAGCGCTCCGCCGCGGCGAGGATCTCCACCACCCGCAGCCCGAAGTCGGCCCCGCACGGGTGCGGCTCACCGGTGGCCGCCGCGGACCGCAGGGCGTCCAGCGCCCGGTGCAGGGCGGCGAGCGGGCCCTCGCCGCGCTCCGGCAGGTGCACCACACCGTGCTCGCCGCGCAGTTCCATGCCCGTCCCGCCCGCCGCGACCGGCGCGGTCAGGCTGAGCGCGAGCGTGCTGGACGCGCCGCCGGCGTGCCGCAGCACCAGGTGCACGGCGTCCAGCGGACCGGCCACCGCCGTCACCTGCGTGACGTCACCGAGCACCGGCAGCAGCACCGAGACCGCGTGCGGGCCGACGTCCCACAGCGAGCCCTTCTCCAGCCGCCACGGCGAGGCCGCGTACGGGCTGGAGCTGCCGGGCGCGAACACCGAGCCGAGCCAGTCCGAGCGGCCGGTGTACCAGCCGCCCCGGGCCGCCTGCTCGTCGAGCCACGGGATCTGCGGGCTGCCGAAGCGCACCGTGAAGAACACCACCGAGGCGACCGCGTGCTCGCGCACCGCTTCGGCGACGGCCCGGGCGTCCGGCACCGTCAGCGCGACCGGCTTGTCCAGCAGCAGGTGGCAGCCGGCCTCGGCGGCGCGCACCGCCAGGCCCGGCTGCACCGACGGGGGCAGGGCGACCGAGACCGCGTCGACGTCGGCGAGCAGCCGGTCCAGATCGGCGTACCCGGGCACGCCGTGGGCCGCGCCCAGGGCCTCGGCCGCCTCCGGGCGGCGGCCCCAGACGCCGGCGAACTCCACTCCGGGGTGGTCCGCCAGCACGGGCGCGTGCACCCGCTCCGCCCAGGGTCCGGTGCCCAGCAGTCCGATCCGCACGATGTCTCCGTTCGTTGTGTTGCCCGGTGGTGCGTGGCGCCCGGCCCCGCACGTGCCCACGGCCCTGGTCTCAGCCCCGCACGCGGGCGAGGGTGAATCCGTCGTAGCCCTTGCTGCCGACCGTCTGCACCGAGGTCGCGGTGACCCGGGGCTCCGCCGCGATCAGCTCGTGCAGGGCGCGGGTGGCGACCACCGCCGGGTCGGTGCTGTCCGCGTCGGCGACCGCGCCGCCGCGCACCACGTTGTCGACGATGATCAGCGAGCCCGGCCGGGTCAGCTGGAGCGCCCGGCGGAAGTACTCGGGGTTGCTCGGCTTGTCCGCGTCGATGAAGACCAGGTCGAAGGGCTCCCCGCCCTGCTCGACCAGCGCGGCCAGCGAGTCGGCGGCCCGGCCCAGCCGGACCTCGGCGACCTCCTCCAGCCCGGCGGCGGCCAGATTGCCCCGGGCGACCTCGGCGTGCCGGGGGTCGATCTCCAGGGTGATCAGGGTGCCGTCCGCGGGCAGCGCCCTGGCCAGCCAGATCGCGCTGTAGCCGCCGAGCGTGCCGACCTCCAGGATCCGCCGCGCGCCCTGGGTCAGTGCCAGCAGGTGCAGCAGCTTGCCCTGGTTGGGGGCCACCGCGATCCTCGGCAGCCCGGCCGCGTCGGCGGCGGCCGCCGCGCCCTCCAGCACCGGGTCGTGCCCGACCAGCTGCTCGGAGAAGTACGCGTCCACGGCGTCCCAGGTCGGCTGCAAGGTCATCGGGCCCTCCGGAGTGCAAGATCGGCAGGTACTCGGCCGATGCTACTCCGGGGGCCCGATGGCTCCGGGGGCGGTCGCCGGTGGCTCTCCGTCGCCCGGTGCGGGGTTCGCGGTCGGTCCGCGGTCGGTCCGCGGTCAGTCGGACGTCACTCCGCGACCGGGGTCTTCGCGACCGTGGCGGCGGCCGCGGCGGCCTCCTCGGCCTCGATCCTGGCGTGCGTCTTCGCGGCCCGGCGCTTCATGATCCAGGCCGACAGGCCGCCGATCACGATCGCCGCCGCCAGACCGGCCCAGGAGAAGCGGGCCAGCCACGGCTCGATGCTCTTGCCCACCTTGTAGACCAGCAGCGTCGTGCCGCCGGCCCAGACCACGCCGCCGAGCACGTTGGCGATCAGGAACTTCCAGTACGGCATCTTCAGCGCACCCGCCAGCGGACCGGCGAAGATCCGCAGCAGGGCGATGAACCGGCCGAAGAAGACCGCCCACATGCCCCACTTCTGGAACGACCGCTCGGCGGTGGCCAGGTGCGAGGGCCCGAAGTGCTTGGGGAACTTGCGTCCCAGCTTCTCGAAGAGCGGCTTGCCGCCCTTGCGCCCGATCGAGTAGCCGATCGAGTCGCCGATGATCGCACCGGCGATCGCGACGCCCGCGACGCCCCACGGGCTCACCACGCCCTTGACCGCCATCAGCGACGCCGTGACCAGGGCGATCTCGCCGGGCAAGGGGATGCCCAGCGACTCGATGAGGATGATCAGACCGACCACGGCGTACACCGCGGTCGGTGGAATGCCCTCGATCCAGGCGTCGATGTGCAAGGCCAGCACCTCCGTGGCAGGTCGGGACCGGCCGCGCTCCCCGTGGAGCAGCGCGCCGGTCCCGGCAGTTGTCCGATGGCGGCACGACGCCGCTCCCCCTCAGGGCAGGGTAACGTGCCGGGCGGCCTGTCCCCCCGGCCGATCCCCGTGGATTTCGACGTGCGGCCGCATCTCATGGTTCCAGGCCGGCCGGCATTTCTTCAAGATTCGGCAAAGTGCCCCTGACCTCGGACGGAGCCCCCTCACACCCCCGTGCCCGGTGCCTCGGGCGGCGGGAACCGCCGCCGCACGGGACGCGGTCCGCCGCGAGGGGCCACACCCCGGAGCGGTACGGACGACGACGCCGACCCGCAGCCGTGACCGCTCGGTCAGCTGTGGTTGACGATGACGGAGATGCCCCAGCCGATCGCCGCGAGCACCGTCGCGAAGATCAGTCCGGCCAGGACGCGGCCGACCGGCCCGGCGGTGGGCCGGTCCCCACCCGGCTCGGTGGCCGGTCCCGGCGGGTTGAGCAGGCGCAGCCCGAGGGCGAACAGCGCGGGCAGGCCTGCGCCGGTGAGCAGGCCCACCACGACGATCCTCCACAACGCGTTCAGGTTGATCCAGGAGTTCACGAGGCCGCCTCGTCCGTGGTGGCGGGCGCCGGGATCAGCGAACCGGTCCACGCGGCGTTGACGTTCTCCGGGGTCACCGCCGGATGGCGGGAGGCGGCGAAGAAGGCGACCGAGGCCAGCACCAGCACGACGAAGATCACCACCACGCCGGCCGTCCCGCCGATCCCGTTCGCGGTCCAGTAGGCCACCGCGCCGGCCACCGCGGAGGCCGGCAGGGTGAACAGCCAGGCCGTCACCATCCGGCGGGCGATCCCCCAGCGCACCACGGCACCCTTCTTCCCGACCCCCGAGCCCAGGATCGACCCGGTGGCCACGTGCGTGGTGGAGAGCGAGTAGCCGAAGTCGGTGGAGCAGAGGATCACGGCGGCCGAGGCCGACTCGGCGGCCATCCCCTGCGGCGACTCGATCTCCACCAGCCCCTTGCCCAGGGCCCGGATGACCCGCCAACCGCCGATGTAGGTGCCCAGGGCGATCGCCAGCGCGCAGGAGACGATCACCCAGGACGGTGCCTTCGCCCCGCTCTGCAGGTTGCCGTTGGCGATCAGGGCCAGGGTGATGACGCCCATGGTCTTCTGCGCGTCATTGGTGCCGTGGGCGAGCGAGACCATGGAGGCCGAGCCGATCTGGCCGAGCCGGAAGCCGTGCCCGCGCGGGCGTTCGGCCACGTCACGGGTGATCCGGTAGACCAGGACCGTACCGGCCACGGCCACGGCGCCGGCGATGAACGGCGACAGTGCCGCGGGCACGATCACCTTGGAGACCAGGCCCTGCCACTTGACGGCCGAGGCGCCCGCCGCCGCGGCCGTGGCGCCGATCACCCCGCCGATCAGTGCGTGCGAGGAACTGGACGGGATCCCGAGGAACCACGTGGTCAGGTTCCACAGGATGCTGCCGGTCAGGCCGGCGCAGACCACGGTCAGGGTCACGTCCTGGCTGTCGACCAGGCCGTTGGCGATGGTTGCCGCCACGGCGGTCGACAGGAACGCTCCGGCCAGGTTCAGCAGCGCCGAGACCGCCACCGCGACGCGCGGCGGGAGGGCTCCGGTGACGATCGAGGTCGCCATCGCGTTGCCGGTGTCGTGGAAGCCGTTGGTGAAGTCGAAGCCCAGCGCCGTGACGACCATCAACGCCAGGACCGCGTTGTTGCCGGTCACGGACCCGAACCTAGCCCGGAGCGGGACGGGCCCGGTCCGGCGACACCCCGGCGCGCCGGGCCACGGGGCGCCGCCATCCCGTCGGACCAACGGGGTCGCACGGTGGTGCCGCTTCGGCCGGGCGGCAGCCCGACGGCTATGACCGCTCGGGCCGCTCGGGCTGTTCGGGCCGCCCTGGCTGTTCGGGCCGCTCGGCGAACTCCAGGACGGTGATCGAGGGACGGCGGGTCGCCAGCGGCGGGATCCTCGTCGCCAGCGGCAGCAGGGCACCGACCAGCCCGCGTCCGCCGGTCGGCCGGACGTCCCGCACCGCGGCCACCGCCGGACTCGCCGTGCCCAGCTTGCCCTGCTCACCCGCGTCCATCGCCCACGGCATCGGGGGCACCTGGTAGCCGCGGATGCGCATCCTGCCGCTGAGGGTGAGCCGGCTGAACCACCGCGGCACGGCGTCCAGCACCATCGAGCCGCCCGGGAACAGTTCGGCGCAGCCCGCGATCAGGGCCTTCACCCGAGCCGGCGGGAGGTACATCAGGAGGCCCTGCGTGGTGATCAGTACCCGACGGCTGCGGTCCACCTCGGCGGCCCACCCGAGCCCGGTCGCGTCGGCGGCCAGGTACCGCTGCCGCGGCCCCGGCGGGAGCAGTTCCTCCCGCAGTGCCACCGACTCGGGCAGGTCCACGGTGAGCCACCGGGCCCGCCCGTTGTCGACCCGCCAGTACTGCGTCTCCAGGCCCTCCCCCAGGCAGACGACGGTGCCGCGCGGCTCCCGCACCAGGAAGTCCGCCACCTCGCGGTCGAAGCAGGCCACCCTCAGCGCCTGGAACTGCGCCTGGGCGCCGCTGGTGCCGAACCGCTCGGCGAACGGGTAGTCGATCCGGTCGACCAGGCCGACGGCCTCGGGATCGTGCAGCACCGCGTCCGGCCGGCGGGCCTCGGCGGCACGCTGGTACAGCGTCCACAGCGCCGTCTCCGGCACCGCCGCCAGCTCGGGCCGCTTCGCCGCCCCGGGTCGTTCCACCGGCTCGGGCCGCTCCGCGCCGCCAGTCATCGCTCGCTCCTTCGACGTGCCCCGCGCGCGTAGCGCGCTCGGTCGTGAACCCGCCGATTCTGACACCCGCCGGACGGACGTGCCCGGCCCGACGCGCGGGCCCGCGGGCCCGGTCAGCCGACGCTGAACGCGCCGTCCGGCGGGGGCGGGGAGTCGGTGGCGTCCGCGTCCGTGACCGGCGCGGTGCGGCCGGCCAGGGCCGCCAGGTCGTCGCCCGCCACCAGCCGGGCCGGGAAGACGTCGCCCGCGAACAGCCGGGCCAGCTCCGCCTCCGGCAGCGGCGCCGACGAACCGGCCAGCAGCACGTTGCCGTACCGCCGTCCGCGCAGCACCGACGCCTCCGCCACCAGGCAGACGTACGGGAACACCGCCCGCACCGTCGCCGCCTGCGCCCGGGCGAACGTCAGCGGCGGGCCGTCCGCCAGGTTGGCCGCGTAGCAGCCGCCCTCGCGCAGCGCGGCCGCGGCGAGGCGGACGAACTCCACCGAGGTCAGGTGCGCCGGGGTGCGCGAGCCGTGGAAGACGTCCGCGACCACCAGGTCCTGCGAGCCCGCCGGGACGTCGGCGAGGGCGGCCCGGGCGTCGCCGACGGTCGCCGAGACGTCCGCGCCGGGCGTGCCACGCCAGGGCAGGTGCTCCTCCACCAGTTCCAGCAGCGGCCCGTCCACCTCCACCACCCGCTGCCGCGAGCCGGGCCGGGTCGCGGCCAGGTAGCGGGGCAGGGTGAGCGCGCCGCCGCCCAGGTGCAGCACGTCCAGCGGGCGGCCGGCCGGGGCGAGTGCGTCGGCGAGGTGTCCGAGGCGCCGGGTGTACTCGAACTCCAGGTGCGTCGGGTCGGCCAGGTCGACGTACGACTGCGGGGTCCCGTCCAGGGTGAGCAGCCAGGCGCCGTTCCGGTCGATGTCCGGCATGAGTTTGGCGAAGCCGAGGTCGGTCCGCCGACCGACCGGCACCGGCTCGTCGTGCTCGGAGGTCACGCGCGGTCCCCGACCGGCCGCACGTCCAGGTAGGCCTCCAGCCAGTGGTCCAGCTCGGCGAAGACCTGGGTGCGGGCCTTCTCACCGGACAGCACCAGGTCGTGCATGCCGCCCTCGATCCGCACGATCGTGACGTGCCGGCCGAGCCTCGGCCCCTGCGCGGCGATGTCGTCGGCGCGCAGCACCGCATCCGCGTGGTGCAGGGCGTTGTGCCACGTGGTGGTGGCGATGGACCTGGTGGACGCCATCAGCAGCACCGGCACGTCGATCCCGAGCCCCTGCCGCAGCCGCCGGTGCCCCTGGTGGATCGCCGACAGCCAGCCCGCGAACAGCGGGAAGCCCTCGGCGGGCTTCAGGGTCAGGTCGAAGTCCCACTCGCCCCGGTGGTCCTTGTGCAGGCTGTGCGTGTAGTGCGGGTTCAGCGTCGACGGCAGCACCCGGGTCGGTGCCAGCCGCCCGATCGCCGTCACGGCCGGCCCGCCCAGGGTCCGGACGGCCTGCGAGGTCGGCATCGACAGGAACGGCGAGTTGAGGAACAGCCCGTCCACCAGGCCGCGGCCGGCGCGCCGCCCCGCCCACAGCGCGGCCACCAGCCCGCCGGTGGAGTGCCCGTTCAGCAGCAGCTGCCGGTGCCCGTCCGCCTCGCGGATGATCCGCACCGCCTCGTCGATCTCCTCGTCGTACTCGGCGAGGCTCTGCACGAAGTTCGGCGACTGGTGCGGGCGCAGCGAGCGGCCGTACTTGCGCAGGTCGAGCGCGTAGAACGAGAAGCCGAGCGCGGCGTAGTGCTCGGCCAGGTTGGTCTGGAAGAAGTAGTCGTTGTACCCGTGGATGTAGAGGACGGCCCGCTCCGCCCCGGGGACCAGCCGCCGTACGAGGGTCGCGCACACCTCGCCCTCGGCGTCGGGGCGGAGGTCCAGCTCCGCCGCCTCGTAGGGGGCACCCAGGATGTCTTCCCGAAACTCCATCGCCGCCGCACCGATCCTCTGCTCCGCCTGCCGGTCCGGCAGGTGACCACCTGTTCCGGCCATGACGATACCGGCCGGTAGCCGGGGCCGCCTCACTGCTCCCCGTCCCACGGGTTGCCCTCGTCGGAAGGAGCCGACCGCCCCTGCGCCGGCTCCCGCCCGACTGCCCGACGGGCGCTCTTCACCGCCGGCGGACTTGGTACGGTTGAGCCCCGTTCCGCCGACGGGCCGAGGGCGGGTCAGCTCCGACCGGGCGCGGCGGTGTGGGCAAGGACTACGGATGGTACGGGGGACGAACGATGGCGGGCACGGACCAGGTGAAGCCCCGGCTTGTGTTCGTGCACGGCATCGGAGGACTCCGCGACCCTCAGCAGGAACTCGCCGAGTGGAAGCGCGAGTTGGCCGAGGGTGCCCGAAAGGCCGGATACGCCTCGGAGATCTCGGCACTGACCATGGACTGGTCCGCCGACAGTGCCTTCGCCTACTACGGCGATCTGTTCGACACCGGCGAGGCTCAGGGCGTCGGCAGCACGGACGAGTTCGATGAGGAGCAGGCGGAGCTGATGCTCGACCTGCTCGGCGACCTCCTGGACGACCTGGCCGGACTGTCCGAGCAGCGGGGCAACCAGCGTCTCGCCCGGGTGCGCGCGCAGGTCCGGGCGGACGGCCAGGGCCAGGGCGTCGGTGCAGCGGGCCGCCACCTCAGTGGTGTGATCGCCGCCGTCGCCGCCGTCCCCGGTCTCAGCTGGGGTGCGCAACGGCTGAGCGCCGGACGGCTGCTCCGCGTCCTGACCCAGCCCGGCCGCTACCTACGGCGGGCGGAGCCGGACGCCACCGGCAGGACGTTGGACCGGCGCGTCCGCGAGCGTGTGCTCCAACACCTGGACCCCACCCGGCCTGCGATCGTCGTCGCGCACTCCCTGGGCACCGTGGTCGCGCTGGAGGCGCTCGCCGAGTACAACGGACCGGTTCGACTCCTCGTCACCATCGGTTCGCCCATCGCCACGCGGGGGGTCGTCTGGCCGCGGTTGGTCCCGCAGCCGCCGGCGACACCGGAGTCGGTGAGCGCCTGGACCGACTTCTGGGACAGCGACGACATCGTCGTCCCGCGCCGCACGCTGGCGAACCTGGTCAAACCGAACACAGCCGGAGTACTCCCCGTCCCACACCCCCTCGAGTCCGCCACGCTCTGGTCGCACAGCGCCAGCACGTACCTCCGGCGCGAGGAGGTCGCGCGGCCGGTGATGAAGGCGCTCGCGGTCCCGGGCCGGCCGTGATCCCGTCGCCGCGGACACCAGCCCGTCACCTCTTGCTGATAGCGACCCAGTCGGACGCGGCAGGAAGGAAGCTGACGAACCTGGAGACGACCGCCGAGGAACTCTTCACGGTCCTCACCGACCCTGCTATCGGGGCCTGCGCCCCCAGCCCCGCCGTCGACACCCTCCACCTGCGGTCGGGTTCGCTGCGCTCGGAACAGGTCGAGGACGCCGTGAAGGCGGCCCTGCGTGCGGCGGGGGACGCCGGGGCAACACTCGTCATTGCCCTTCTCGGGCACGGCCAGTCGCCGCAGTCTGGAGGCCGGCTGCTGTACATGGCCTCCGACAGCGAGGACGGGTGCGCTGACAGGTCGGTGGACGTGTCTGCGCTCCTCTCCCTGGCCTCCGACCACGCCGGCGTCGCGGGAGTCATCGCCCTCCTCGACACCTGCCACGCGGGGGCCGCCCTACCCGACACCGCGTCACTGGCGGGGGGATTCAGCACAGGAAACAAGCGTCTCGCCGTCCTGATGGCCTGCGGTGCGCAGCAGAAGGCCTACGACCTCGATTTCAGCCGATCACTCGGCGCCACCCTGACCCGGGGGCTTCCCGACACCCGCGAGTTCCTCCGGCCCTCGGACGTCAAGCTCGCCATCGCACCCGGACTGATGAAGCAGGATGTCAGGTCATTCGACTACGACGGCGAATCCGACGCCGGCGGTCCGCTGTGGCTCGCGCTCAACGCCCGGCGCGAGGCCCCGCAACCCTCCGGCGGTATCGGATCGATCGGCGCCGACGACCTAAGCCCGGCACTGGCCGCGTGGCCCGGCGCGCCCTCCTCACCACCCGTCTGGACCCGCCAGGCCCTCGTCGACCTCGCCGCGAAGGCGGACGACCCGGCCGGCCGCTGGGCCGCCGAGGTCGCCGACGGTCTGGTCGCGGCGATGGACACGGGCAGTCTCATCGTCGAACTCGCCGGCTCCGCCGTCACCACCCCGCTGCTGCGCCACCTGGCCGCCGAGTTCAACCGCCAGTGGGCGGACCGCCTCGGCGAGCCCGTCCGGCCGCCCGCCGCCCTGACCGGCCGGCCGCTGCTCCAGTACCTCCTCGAACACGCCGCCCTCCGCACGCCGACCACGGACGCCGACTCCACCCTCCGTGCTCTGGCCTGGTACGTCGTGGCCGCGGCCGAGACGCGCGGCGTCGACATCTCTGACGATCGCGTGGCACGCTGGTCCCGCCATTTCGGCGCGGAGATCGCCCTGAACGACGCCCGGGCGCTGCATGCCGAACGCAGCCCGAACGAACGGGCCCGACGCCTGGTCATCAGCCTGCACGCGGCCCCGGTCGACTGGCCCGACTCGCTGTCCGTCTGTCTGCGCACCGGACCGGACTGTACGCACCACGAACACTTCGTGTGCGAGCCAGACCGCACGGGCGTCGAACAGGTCCTGCCCGATGTCATCTCCTGGGCCGAGCAGCTGCTGCCCTCCGGTGAACGTGTACGGGACATCGACCTGGTCGTGTCCGCCCCCGTCCTGCTGAACTGGCGCCCTGAGGAGACCGTGGTCGGACTGCACCTCCTCGGCGTGACCCGCACCGTGACGCTCCGCTGGGCGGGACGGCTCGTCGTCCCGCGCCACCTGCGCGGGATCAACGAGTTCGCCCGCGACCAGTTGAACAGACTCGACCGGGAGTCACTCGATCAGGACGCCCCGGTCGACTGGGTGGACCCGGCCGACGTCACCCCGGGCCAGTTGACCAGGGACCTGCACGCCGGGAGGTACCAGCGGGCTGTCGGGATCGCCGGGCGCCCACCCGCTCCCCGGCTCCAGGACCTGGTCTCGACGTTCCTCCCCTACACCCCGATCCTGATCTGGCCCGGCACGGACGCCCCGCACACCGACCCCGGGCAATCCTGCCTCCACCACCTCTGGGAGGCCCTGCCCGACGGGTTCGGCGAGGCCTACCGACGCCGCTGGCTGAACCAGGACGACACCGCCGACGCGACCGACCCCCACCTCGACCGTCTGGCCGACCTCCGCACCGCCTGGCACGACGCCGACTGGCTCGACTTCTGCGGCCGCTACGCGCAGCACCCCTCCACCGCCGCCCCGAGGAGCACCTGATGTCCTGGAACACCTACTACCGCGGTGACGGCGAACCACGTGAGGTCACGCTCGCGCCCCCGCCACCCTGGCGGAGATTCACGCCCGGTGACCGGCCCCTGGCCTTCCTGCCACCCGAGGGACTCATCGACGCCGTCAACGCCGCTCTGTACCTGCACAGGCCGCTGCTCATCACCGGAAACACCGGCACTGGCAAGTCGACCGTCATCGAACAGGTCGCGGCCGAGCTGCAGCTGGGCCCGGTCCTTCGCTGGCACATCACCTCCCGCAGCACCCTGCCGGACGCCCTCTGCCGCTACGACGCGCTCGGCCACATCCATGCCCTCCGTCTGCAGCAGGCCCACTCCGGCGGCAACGGCGGACGGCGCAGCAGAGTCGCCCGCCTTGCCCGGCACTCCGGACAGGCCGACATCGCCCCCTACCTCCAGCTCGGGCCGCTCGGCACCGCGCTCCTGCCCGGTGAACGGCCCCGGGCCCTGCTGATCGACGAGATCGACAAGAGCGACATCGACCTGCCCGCCGACCTGCTCGACGTCCTGGAGAGCGGACGGTTCGAGATCCCCGAACTCGTCCGCCACCCCCAGCGCGAAGTGCGGGTCCGGGAGTGGGAAGGACCGGCCACCCACCTGGTGGAACGCGGACGGGTGCAGTGCGCCGTCTTCCCATTCATCGTCATGACCAGCAACGGGGACCGGGACCTCCCCTCGCCCTTCCTGCGCCGCTGCATCCGCTACGACATGCCGACCCCGACCGCCGACACGCTTCGCCGGGCGGTCGAGTCCCACCTGGGACTCGCAGATGCGTCCTCGGGACCGGCGGACGACCTCATCACCGGGTTCGCCGCGCGCGTCGCCGGCGGGGAGAGCCTCGCCGTGGACCAACTGCTCAACGCGGTCCACCTCGTCACCGACCAGCAGGCACCAACCGGAAAGCAACTACGCGACCTCCTCGACCTGATGCTGAAGGACCTCTCCAGTGCGTGAGGACCTCCCTCGGCTCGTCGCCACCCTCAGCCGTCTGCTCCCACCGGACACGGACGCCACGGCGGTGGCGGACGTCCTGTGGCTCGCCGCGGCTGAGAGCGGCGGGACCGCTGACCCGGCGGACCTACCGGCGTCCGGTGCGACGCCGAGCGATGCCGGCCAGGCGCCGCGCGACCCGGGCCAGGACACCGATCGGGGACTCCCCGCGCCGGCGGGCCGGTTCGACGATATCGAGGGCGCCGCCGGTGTCCCGTTGTACGAGAGCCTGCCGGCCGGACCCGCATCCGGTCGGAGCGTCCAGGTCGCGGCCGGACGTGCGTTGCCACGCTCCCTCGAACTCGCCCGTGCCCTGAGGCCGTTCAAGCGCCGCTACCCGAAGGGCGCACACCGTGCCCTTGACCTCGACGCGACGCTGCGCGAGTACACCAGGGGCGGCGAACTCGTTCCCGTCCTCGGGCCTGTCCCGGAGGCGTGGTTCGACGTTGTCCTGTTGGTCGACACCAACCCGACCATGGACGTCTGGCGCGACACGATCGACGAGCTCGCCACGCTGCTCGCCGGAATCGGCGCCTTCCGGGGCATCCGCCGGCTGCGGCTCGCGGTCGACGGCGAACCGGCGATCACCGACGGCCGGGGCCGAGCAGTCGTCCGTGGCCGTGTCACCGCCCCCGGCGGCCGGCGGCTCCTCATCGTCCTTTCCGACTGCACCGCGCAGGGCTGGCACCGACCCGACGTGTGGCAGCTGCTGAGCACCTGGGGATCCACGACCTCAGTCGTCCTGCTCAACCCCTTGCCCGGTCGTCTCTGGAGCAACACGGCCCTCGACCTCCCCGCGGTCCGCGTCCACCAGAACGGGCCCGTAGCCCGCAACACAGACCTCCGCTACGAACCGCCGCTGATGACGAGCGCCCTCTTCGGCACGGACCCCGGATGGACCCCGCTGCCCGTCCTCTCGCTCACCCCCCACTCGCTGCACCGCTGGGCGAACGCTGTCATGCGCAGCGCGCCCGTCGGCAGCGACGCCGTCCTCGTCCCCGCCTCCGGGGTCCTCCGGTCCCCGTTCGCCGAACACGCCCCACAAGACCCTCACGACGGCACAGGCACCGCGGCCACCTTCCTGCACACGGCCTCGACGGCCGCCAAAAGGCTGGCCTGCCTGTGCAGCCCGTTCAGCAGCCTCAGCCTCCCCCTGCTCCAGCTCATCCGCCAGGAGGCCGTGCCCGACGCCACCGCCGGCGACCTCGCCGAGCTCCTGACCAGCGGGCTCGTCGACATGCGAACCGCCGCGGACGGCCCGACAGTGCTGACCTTCCACGAAACCGCCCGCGCCGCACTGGCCCCACTCCTCACCCGCCACGACGCCTGGACCGTCCACGCCGCCCTCACCCGGCACGTCGCCGCCCGCAGGCCCCGGGCGGGGACGGGGCTGGCGGCCGTCGCCGTGGACGACGCGGCATCCCTGCCCTCGGAGCTGCGGCCCTTCGCGAGTGCGTCGGCGGAACTGCTGGCGCTGCTGGACGGGAGCCGGCCGCGGCGGATGCCGGAGGCGGAGGTGCCGCTGGGAGACCCCACCGAACCGGACTTGACAGATGCGAGGAAGGATGCAGAGTTCCCGGATTCTCTGCGGAGCGCCGCGCTGCTCATAGGCGTATCGAGCCATCACACGACGCCCGCACTGCCACACGTCCCGCGCATGGTGACCGACCTGGCGGCCCTGCTGTCCTCCTCCGACAGCTGGGGCCTCAGCCCGGATCGGTGCCATGTCCTGCTGGACCCGGGCTCCTGGGCCGAGGCGCTCGAGGCGATCCGGGTCGCCACCCATCAGGCGACCGACACGCTGCTGGTGTACTTCGCCGGGCACAGTTCGCTCATCGGCACCGAGACCCATCTGGTTCTCGGGGACGGCTCGAGCCTCCCGTTCCACCAGTTCGCGGCCGACCTCGGCAGGCCGGGGGCCGAGCGGGTGGTCTTTCTCGTGGATCTGTTCGACGGCGGCAAGGCCGACCCCCCGACCTTCGATCCGGACCGGGTGCCTCACAACCCGACAGTGGAGCTGCTGGTCACTCGGGCCCGCCCCACGGAGCCAGCACGGGGCTTGATCGCCTCAGCGCTACTCGCGGTCGAGGCGACCGGGCTACCGGATGCTCCCGAGACGCTCGAACTGGCCCACATCCGACGTGAAGTCCTTCCCGCCAGGGCCACATGGTGGTTCTCCGGAACCTCCCACGAGACACCACCGCCCGCCATCCTGCACAACCGGCAGGCGCCCGACTACCTCGACCCACACGTCCGCGAGGTCTTCGAAGAGGTGTGCTCCACGCTGCAAACATTCTTGGACGCCCAGTACCCGGCTCAGTCCCACGACAACATCCGCCGGATTCTCCGGGCCCTGATCAGCTTCACCTACGAGTACGTCGCGCAAGGACCAGACGGGCACGCGCCGACCTTGCAGGCGGCTCTGGAAGCCGACCTCCGCAACGCGCTGACTCACGACGTCGCACTGATCAGGAACGGCCACGACGGAGCGGACCTCGCGTGCTCGGAGGTCAGTGGGGCCTTCCAGATCCCGATCGACGTCAGAACCATGCGTCGTCGTGGGCTCTCCGCAGTGGACATCATCATGACCAGGGGATTCTCCGCCCCCTTGACGGTGACGATCGTTCTCGACAAGTCCGGGGGCACGAGGGACCAGCCGCTCTTCAACATCTCGCCCCGGGTCGGCCTGACCGGTGGGGGTTCCCGTGGACGTCAGATCGATCTGGTTCTCCGCGTACCGGTCGTGGAATCGGATCCTGCCGGGCGAACCCTGAACGGGGCCCTGCAGCAAGCCGTGACGCTGGCCTGCGAGGACCTCGCGGGCGGGTCGATCGAGATCAACGACGAGAGCGGTCCGTCCATCCCGGAACTTCCGGGCGCATCCGATGCCACGATTTCCTTCCTCGAACCCGAGGACTCGACGATCGAGTGGCACCACGTGGAGACCTACGACGGCGGCACAGTGGTGGGCGAGGTCAAGGTAATCGCCGAAGTCACTCTGGAAGCGTATCTCCACAAGGCGGACGTGTACCTCAGCGACGCACTGACGATCCTGGAGGAGGTGAACGAACACATGACGGAGGTCTCGGTCACCCTCCTCGCCGAGCTCTCCTTCCACGCCCACATCGACGATCCCGACTTCCAGGTCCAGCTGGAACTCGCGGACATCAAGACGCTCCACTGAACGGGCTCCCGCCCGCGCCTCCCCGCCCCTCCTCGTACGCCTGCTGTGCGCCGGTGGCGATGTGGAACGCTTCCCGCACGGACAAGGCGAGTTGGGGAGTTTGCATGCAGCAGGAGCACAGTGATCCGTCGCTCTACCGGTCGGCGTCCGAGGCGATGGCCGCGCCGCCGGAGAAGCTCGCGTACGTGGCCGGGTTCGACCGGTCGGCCCGGCGGCCGGACGCTCTGCTCACGGTGGACACCGACCCGGCCTCGGCGAGCTACGGGACGGTCCTGAACTTCGCCGAACTCCCGACCCTCGGCGACGAGTTGCACCACTTCGGCTGGAACGCCTGCTCCAGCGCCCTGGCGCACGCCTGCCACGAGAACCCGGAGCGGCGCTTCCTGCTGCTCCCCGGCCTGCGCTCCTCCCGGCTGCACGTGATGGACACCCGGCCGGACCCGGTGCGCCCGCGCCTGGTGAAGACCGTCGAGGCCGCCGAGCTCGCCGCCAAGGCCGGCTACTCGCGCCCGCACACCCTGCACTGCGGCCCGGACGGAGTCTTCCTCTCCTGCCTGGGGACCGGTGCGGGGGCCGACGGGCCGGGCGGGGTGGCGATCCTCGACCACACCACCTTCGACGTGCTGCGCGCCTGGGAGACCGAGCGCGGACCGCAGAACTTCGCGTACGACGTCTGGTGGCACCTCGGCACCAACGTGGGCGTCACCAGCGAGTGGGGCACCCCGTGGATGGTCGAGGACGGGCTGGTGCCGGAGCTGCTGCTGGGCCGCAAGTACGGGCACGCGCTGCACTTCTGGGAGCTGGACTCCGGGCGGCACCTGCAGCGGATCGACCTCGGCGACCAGTACCAGATGGTGCTGGAGCTGCGCCCGGCGCACGACCCGCAGGCGGAGTGGGGGTTCGCCGGGGTGGTGGCGAACGTCGAGGACCTGTCCTCCTCGGTCTGGCTCTGGTACCGGGACGGCCCCGCGTTCACCGCGCGCAAGGTGATCGAGATCCCCGCCGAGCCGGCCAAGGCCGAGGACCTGCCGCCGGCGCTGCAGCCGTTCGGTGCGGTGCCGCCGCTGGTCACCGACATCAACCTGTCGGTGGACGACCGCTGGCTGTACGTGTCGGCCTGGGGGACGGGCGAGTTGTTCCAGTACGACGTCTCGGACCCGTTCCACCCCCGCCTGGCCTCGTCGGTGCGCCTCGGCGGGGTCGCCGCCCGCACCCCGCACCCGGCCGAGCCGGGCCGGCCGCTGAGCGGGGCGCCACAGATGGTGGAGATCAGCCGGGACGGCCGGCGGCTGTACCTGACCAACTCCCTCTACGGCTCCTGGGACGACCAGGTCTACCCGGACGGCATCGAGCCCTGGATCGTCAAGCTGGACGCCGACCCGGAGGCGGGCGGGCTGAGCATCGACGAGCGCTTCTTCCCGCACGGCGCGGACTTCCGGGGGCTGCGCGTGCACCAGACCCACCTCGCGGGCGGTGACGCCTCCTCGGACTCCTACTGCTTCCGCTGACTCCCTTCCCGCAGGCCGATTCGGGCTACCGCTGCAGCGCCTGGTCGTACCGGACCTGCCCGAGCGGGAGTCCGGCGGAGACGAGCCGGCCGCGGACGGAGGCGACCATGCCGACCGGGCCGCTGACGCAGGCCAGGTGGTCGCGCCAGTCCCCGGCCGCCGCGACGGCGTCGGCGAGGCGGCCGGCGGTGACCGGCGTGAGGGTCAACCACGGCTTGTGCAGACTGAGTTCGGCGATTGCCCGCCAGTCGTAGAGGTCGCCGCGGTCCCGGGCACCGACGAAGAGGTGGACCCGTCGGCCGGCCGGGCGGTGGGCGGCCTGCTGTTCGACGATCGCCTTCATCGGGGCGAGCCCGGTGCCGCCCGCGACCAGCAGCAGGTCGCGGGCGTCGCCGTCGGGCAGCAGGCTGCCGCGCGGCGGGCCGAGGCGCAGCCGGTCGCCGACGGCGGTGTGTTCGACCAGGGCGGCGCTGACCCCGTCGGGGCCGGTGCGGCGGACGTGGAACTCCAGCTCGTTGTCGGCGCGCGGGGCGCAGCCCATCGAGTACTGCCGCCAGGTGTGCGGCAGCGCCGGGTGCTCGACGGTGCCGTACTGTCCGGCCCGGTACGGGTACGGTTCGCCGGTGCGCACCCGCAGCACGGCGAGGTCGGAGCGGCGGCGCTCGTGGCCGGTCACCACCGCGTGCCAGTACGGGGGTTCGGTGAGCGCGGAGTCGGCGCCGGCGACCATCGCGCCGACGGCGAAGCGGATCATCCGCACCCAGGCGGCTTCCAGTTCCTCGCTCCAGTGCTCGCCGGCCCGGTACCGGATGGCCTCGCACAGGGCTTCCTCGAAGGCCTCGTAGTGGACCGGTCGGACGCCCAGTTTCCGGTGGTCACGGCCGAGTCGGCGGAGCATCCGGCCCAGTTCGGCGGGGTGGTGGAGGTGGTCGACGAGGTGGCGGAAGATCCGTTCCAGATGGGCCTGCTGGAACTCCATCGAGGCGGGGAAGAGCGGGCGCAGGTAGGGGCGGTGGCGGAACATGACCGCGTAGAGGTGGTCGATCAGCTCGGAGAGCGGCGCGATCCGGTCGAGGTCGCGCCGGATCAGGTGCTGGTCGGCGGCGCCGTCGTAGCCGCCGTCCCCGTGGTCGTCGCCGTCGGCGCCGTACCCGGGGTCGCCGCCCGGGGAGGAGGACGGGGCGAGGAGTCGGCGTCGTAGGCGCATCGCGTGGTGGCGGGCGATCAGCCGGTCGTACTCGGCGGTGGCGGTGCCGGTGGCGAGGTGCGTGCTGCTGCTGTTGTCCATGTCATGCCCAGTCAACTGCGCTGTCGCCGAACGCGAGAAGGGCCGATCGCCCCGAACGGACCCGGGACCATCGACCCCTTGCCAAGCGGGACCGCTACCGGGACCGCTACCGGGACTGTTCGGCGGACGGACCGGCAGACGCACCGGCGGACGAACCGGCACTCGGCCCGACCGTCCGCTCGGACGGGCCCGCCTGGAACTCGGTTGCCGCCCAACTCGCCAGCAGCCGCAGCGATTCGGCCGAGCCGGAGCCCGGTTCGGCGTGGTAGGCGACCAGCACCTGGTCGGGCTCCCCGGCCGGGCGCAGGGTCTCGTACTGCAGGCTCAGCCCGCCGACCACGGCGTGGTGCAGCTGCTTGGTGCCGTGGCCCTTGTCCTGGATGTTGTGGGTGGCCCACAGACGCCTGAAGTCCTCGCTCTTGACGGAGAGTTCACCGATCAGCGAGGCGAGGTGGGGGTCGTCCGGGTCGCGTCCGGCGTCCAGCCGCAGGATGCCGACGACGTCGCTGGCCTTGCCCTCCCAGTCCTGGTAGAGCTCGCGCGCGGCCGGGTCGAGGAAGACGTGCCAGGCCATGTTGCGCTGCTCGGGCGGCATCGTGGCGAAGTCGCCCAGCAGGGCGGTGCCGAGCCGGTTCCAGGCGATGATGTCCAGGCGCCGGCCGAGCACGTACGCGGGCACGCCCTCCATGGCGTCCAGCAGCTGCTGCAGCGCGGGCCGGACCCGCTGGATCCGGGCGGCGGCCCGGCCGGAGCGGCGGCGGGGCGGCTTGGTGAGCCGGCCGAGGTGCTCGCGCTCGGCGGAGCCGAGCCGCAGGACGCGGGCGATGGCGTCCAGCACGGCGGCGGAGACGTTCTCGCCGTGGCCCTGTTCCAGCCGGGTGTAGTAGGCGGTGCTGACTCCGGCGAGCTGGGCCAGCTCCTCGCGGCGCAGCCCGGGCACCCGGCGCCGGGTCGTGGTGTCCCGCAGGCCCACGTCCTCGGGCCGCAGGCGGGCGCGGCGGGATCGGAGGAACTCGCTGAGTTCGGTGCGCTGGTCCATGTCTGCAGTATGCGGGCGCCGCGGCGCCGCGGGGCGGGCGAGGGTGATACTGCCGTGCGTACGTTCCGTGGTCGTACGTCCGGCCCGCCTACGTCCCGCTCCCCTACGTCCCGGCTTCGTACGTTGATCTCTGGTCTGGTTGGGCCGACCGGCCCGCCGCAGGCTTGGGGGCATGACGAACGAGACGACGAACAGCACGGCCGCCACCACGACGAGCACCACGAGCACCACCGCCGGTACCACCCGCACCGTCGCCGCCTACGCGGCGCAGCAGCCGGACGCCCCGCTGGCGAAGACCACCGTCACCCGCCGGGCCGTGGGCGAGCACGACATCGTGATCGACATCAGGTTCTCCGGCATCTGCCACTCCGACATCCACCAGGTCGGCGAGGACTGGGGCACCGGCATCTTCCCGATGGTCCCGGGCCACGAGATCGCCGGCGTGGTCAGCGAGACCGGCCCCGGCGTGACCCGCTGGAAGGTCGGCGACCGGGTCGGCGTCGGCTGCTTCGTCGACTCCTGCCGCGAGTGCGACAACTGCCGTGCCGGTCTGCAGCAGTACTGCACCGGCGAGGGCGGCGCCGTCTTCACCTACAACGGCACGGGCCGCGACGGCCTGCCGACCTACGGCGGCTACTCCGCGGAGCTGGTCGTGGACGAGGCGTACGCGCTGGGCATCCCCGACAGCCTGCCGCTGGACGCCGCCGCCCCGCTGCTGTGCGCGGGCATCACGCTGTACTCGCCGCTCGCGCACTGGGGCGCCGGCCCGGGCAAGAAGGTCGCGATCGTGGGCCTCGGCGGCCTCGGCCACATGGGCGTCAAGCTCGCCCACGCGATGGGCGCGGAGGTCACCGTGCTCAGCCAGTCGCTGCGCAAGCGCGAGGACGGGCTGAAGCTCGGCGCCGACCACTACCGGGCCACCTCCGACCCGGCGACGTTCAGCGAGCTGGCGGGCAGCTTCGACCTGATCGTCAACACCGTCTCCGCCGACCTCGACCTCAGCGCCTACCTGGGCCTGCTGCGGGTCGACGGCACCATGGTGCAGGTCGGCGCGCCGGAGAAGCCGGTGTCGGTGAACGCCCACGCGTTGCTCAGCGGCCGCCGCTCGCTGGCCGGGTCGATGATCGGCGGGCTGCCGCAGACCCAGGAGATGCTGGACTTCTGCGGTGAGCACGGCATCACGGCCGAGATCGAGCTGATCCGGGCCGAGCAGATCAACGAGGCCTACCAGCGGGTGCTGGACGGCGACGTCCGGTTCCGCTTCGTGATCGACGCCTCGACCATCTGACGGACCGCCCCACGACCGCGAGGTGCCCCCGCACGACCGCGAAGTGCCCCGCGCCCCGGTGCTCTCCCGTCACCAGGGCGCGGGGCACCCGCGTCACACCGAGGCCGTCTTCGCCGTCCGCCGCTCCTCGCGGCGGTCCAGCCGCCGCTGCCGGCCCCGGCGCAGCGGCTGGTCGGGCAGCCAGCCGAAGGTGAGGCAGGCGCCCACCACCCCGAGCAGCATCCCGATCAGGAAGCCGCCCAGGTTGGAGGTGACCCAGCTGGCCAGTGCGGCCAGCACGGCGAGGACGGAGTAGAACAGCCGCTGCGCCGGGTTGAACAGGATCAGCAGGCCGCACAGCACCATCACCGCCGGCACCAGGTACCCGGCCAGCCCCTGCATCCCGATGTGCAGGACGACGGGCAGCGGGGCCCGCAGGGTGAACAGGATCTCGGCGCCGCCGAGCAGCACCAGCAGCCCGCCCCAGAACGGTCGCCGGCCCCGCCAGTCGCGCGTGACCGGGCGGGCGGCGGGCTCGGCACCGTCGGCGGTCGCGGCGGCGGTGCCGGGCGCGGTGGCCGTCCCCTCGGCCGCCACCCCCTCGGCCCGCGCCCCGACGCCCCCACCGGTCCCGGCCGGCTCCGGTACGGACTCCGTCATGCTCAGCAGCCCTGGGAGCCGAAGCTCAGCCGCAGGTTGGGCAGTTTGAACCCGACGGCGGTGCTCGCGTAGTTGTGCTGCTTGAGGTGGGTCAGCACGACGGTGTCGGCCTGCTGGCCGAAGACGCCCGGGTTGCCCTTGCCGACCGGGCCGGCCTTGTCGAAGGTGCTGGCGTCGCCGCCGATCTCGATGTTGGTGAACTCCGCGTCGCCGGACAGGAGATCGGAGTCGGTGGTGAGGTTGGAGGCGCTGACGGGGGTGCCGCCGTCGCCCGCGTGGATCACCAGGTTGATGCCGCCGAGGTCGACGCTCTGGCACAGGTTGGTGATCTCGGCACTCTTGATCGCCGACACCGCGACCAGCACCTGGCCGCCGGTGGAGCCCGCGTTGGGGCTGTCGGGGATCATCGAGTCCAGCGAACCGAACTGGGCGAAGCCCTTGCCGTCGAGCTTGTCGGCGGTGATGGTGAACGGCATGCCGGAGATGGAGAACTGCGCGGCGAGCACGCCCTGGGCGGTGAGCGCCATCAGGACGCCCCCGGCGGCGATCGCCGGCACGGCCATCAGGGCGGTGCGCTTGAGCCGTACCCGGCCTCTTCTGGGCCCGACCGGCTGTGGGGTCCCGGCCGCCGCGGCGGCGTCCTCGGACATGGCCATGTGTGCTCCCTGTGGGTGGATTGGGTGTGCAGGCACTGGCACGTTGTCCTGGCGCGGACAGCGTTCCGCGGCCCGAACGGGCCGCCCGCCCCTCGGCAGCGGGGCGGGTCCGGTCGGAGCGCGGTAAGTAACTGGGAAGCTACTGCCCGGTATTGGCCGGGTCAATACGGGTGCACGAAGGATCTTCACCGATCCCGGCCTCGACCCGTTCCGGCGCCTCGGCCAGGCCCAGCCGCTCGGCCATTCCCGCCACCCCGAGCCGTTCGGCGGCCTCTGCCGGGCCGAGGAACGGTGCCAGGCAGAACATGCTCAACACGGGCAACAGCTCCGGCAGTTGATCGGTGCGGCCGGAGTCGATCCGGCGGTGGATCGCGCTGTACACGCCGCCGACCACGGCGTCTACCAGCTCGTCCACCGTGATTCCGCACGGGAGTTGGGGCGCCTCGGCGAAGAACGCCCGGAACCTGGTGAGGAGTTGATCGCGCTCACGGCGCCCCTCCGGGCCGACCGCCTCGATCTCGATCACCGCCATGGTCGCGAACGCCGGTGTCCCGGCGAGCAGTTGGAGCATCGCACCGAGCGCCTGCCGGATCCCGTGGCACCAGTCGGATTCGGCCGCGAACGCCGCCGCCATCCGCCGGAGCACCACCCCGGTGCCGTAGCGGTGCGCGGCGAGGAAGGCGTCCTCCTTGCCGCTGAACAGCTCGTAGAAGACCGGCCTGGTCACGCCCGCCGCCCGGCAGATGTCGCTCACCGTCGCGTGCTGGTAGCCGCGTTCGGCGACGGTCCGGACCAGCCCGTCCAGCAGCCGTTCGCGCTGGGTTGCGGCGACCACGCCCGCGGGCTGCCGGCGCGGGCCGGGCTTGATCGACCGGGCGGGATCGCGGCCGGTCCGCGCGCCCGGCAGCAGGACCGTGTCGGCACTCCGGAGGTAGTTCCGTTCCATCACCAACTCCTGTGTCCTGTATTGACATTGACGCAACACCGGGTTTACAACACTGACAGGTTTCCAACCGGTGGACGAGCAGGCCCCCACCGGTCGACCTCCAGGGGCTCCCCCGGTCCGGACGCACCACCCGGGCCACGGGACCACGGCGGGCGCAGGCCCGCGGCGGTGGCAGCCGCCGACGTGCACCCCCACAGCACCGCACGTCCGCACCGGCCCGGCGCAGCGCCGCCGGGCAGTGCCGCTGTGTTCCGCACCGCCGAACCGCCGCACGGCCCGACGGCCCTGCAGCCGAACCGCCTCACGGCCGTACAGCCGAGCCGCACGAGCGGGCCCGTGGCGCCGGGCCCGCCCGCACCGCGGCCCCGCCGGAGCCTCCGGTACGCCATGCACTTCCCCGCCGTGCACACCACCACACCCGCACGCCGGGATTCCCCCACCCGTCCCCCGGACGGAGAGAGGTACCCTCATGCGCATCCGTCGCACCCTCGCCACCGCCGCCCTCACCGCACTCGCCCTCACCGGTGCGGCCGTGGCACCCGCCGAGGCCGCCACCGCCGTACTGACCACGGGCAGCCCGACCGGCCCGGCCGTCGCCGTCGGCGACGTCCTGACCGCCAACCTGGTCTCCGGCAGCTACGCGACCTTCTACAACAGCGCCACCGGGACGAGCGGCATCAAGTGCGCCGCCTCCTCCTTCTCGGCGACCGTCACCTCCAACCCGGCCGCGCCGGGCAGCGCCGTCGAGCAGCTCAACACCCAGACCTTCGGCTCCTGCACCTCCAACGTCCTCGGCGTCACGAGCGTCAAGAGCATCACCGTCACCAACCTGCCGTTCACCAACACGGTCAGCGACGCCCCCGGCAACCCGGTCAAGCTCACCCCCGGCGCGGCCGGCGCGATGGGCACCACCGTCGTCCTCGGCACCATCCTGGGCAGCATCACCTGCAACTACCAGAACAGCACCGGGATCAACGGCACCACCTCGAACACCGGCAACACGATCGGCTTCTCCGCGCAGCCCTTCACGCTGGTCTCCGGCCCCGGCCTGTGCTTCTCGACCGGCTGGTTCAGCGCCACGTACGGCCCGGTCACCGACACCTCCGTCGCCGGCAGCCCCGCCCTCTACGTCAACTGACGGTCCCCACCGCCCGCTGACGGACAGCCCCACCCCGACCACGGCGGCGTACGGCACCGGCACCACGCCGTACGCCGCCCGGCCGTGCCCGCGCGGGACACCGGGACACGGAAGTGACCGGCCGGTAGGGTGGCGCCGCACGCAGACGACGAAGCGGAAACGGGGCGGCACATGGGCAACGACGGCAACGGCAACGCGACGAACGGCACGGGTTTCTTCACCTCGGTCACGGACACCGCCGAACAGCTCGCCGCCACCGGCTACCTCGCCTCCACGGCCGTCGCCACCACCGTGTTCCTCGCCGACCGGCTCGGCAAGCCGCTGCTGGTCGAGGGCCCGGCCGGGGTCGGCAAGACCGAACTCGCCAAGGCCGTGGCCGCGATCGGACGGGCCCGGCTGGTCCGGCTCCAGTGCTACGAGGGCATCGACGAGGCCCGCGCGCTCTACGAGTGGAACCACGCCAAGCAGCTGCTGCGGATCACCGCCGGCCGCGAGGAGGGCTGGGAGGAGGCCCGCGGCGACATCTTCGGCGAGGAGTTCCTGCTCACCCGCCCGCTCCTCACCGCCATCCGCGGCGAGGAACCGACGGTGCTGCTGATCGACGAGATGGACAAGGCCGACGTCGAGGTCGAGGCGCTGCTCCTGGAGGTGCTCAGCGACTTCCAGGTCACCGTCCCCGAACTCGGCACCATCACCGCGAGCCGCCGCCCCTTCGTGCTGCTCACCTCCAACGCCACCCGCGACCTCTCCGAGGCGCTGCGCCGCCGCTGCCTCTTCCTCCACCTCGACTACCCGGAAGCCGAGTTGGAGCGCCGCATCGTCCGGCTCAAGGTGCCCGGGCTGGACGAGACCCTGGCCGAATCGCTGGTGCGGGTCGTCGGCGCGCTGCGCGCGATGGACCTGCGCAAGGCCCCGTCCGTCGCCGAGACCATCGACTGGGCCCGCACCCTGCTCGCCCTCGGCGCGGACACCCTGGACGAGGCCGCCGTCCGGGACACCCTCGGGGTGATCCTCAAGCACCAGGACGACATCCGGAAGGCCTCCCGGAAGCTCACCCTCGCATGACCGCCGAGCCCCGCCCGACCGGAGCCGCGCCGGCCGCGCTCCAGCCGACCGCACCCGGGCCCTCCGCACCCGCGCCGGCCCAAGCCCCGCCGGCCGACACCGCCGCCCGCCTCACCGGCCTGGTCCGCGCCCTGCGCGGCCACGGCCTGCGGATCGGCCCCGCGGAGACCGTGGACGCCGCCGCCGTCCTCGACGTCCTCGGCTTCGCCGACCGCGAGCGGATGCGGGCCGGACTGGCCGCCGCCCTGCTGCGCTCCGAGACCCAGCGGACGGTCTTCGACGCGACCTTCGACCTGTTCTTCCCCCTCGGCGTCGGCACCCCCGAAGCCGTCCGTGCGGACCCGCTGCCCGTCCCCGACGACCCCGAGCCGCCGCGCTTCGGCCGCCCCGACCCGCTCCGCGACGACCTGCGCGACCGCCTCGCCGCCGCCCTCGCCGCCGACGACCGCGCCGCCCAGGCCCGGCTCGCCGGCGAGGTCGTGGAGGCCTTCGGCCGCTACGGCGCGGGCAGCACGCCCGGCTCCGACGGCTGGTCCGCCCACCAGGCGCTCGGCCGGCTCTCCCCCGAGACGCTGCTCGCCCGGATCCTCGCCGCCCTGCGCACCGCCGGTTCCGCGACCGACCTGTCCGACCTCGTCCTCGCCGACGAGGTCCGGCGCCGCATCCGGGACTTCCGCGCCCTGGTCACCGGCGAGGCCCGCCGCCGGGTCGCCGAACTGCGCGGCGCCGAGCGGATCGCCGAACGCGCCGTCGCCCCGACCGTCGACCGGATCGACTTCCTCTACGCCGGCCGCGACCAGCTCGCCGAACTGCGCCGCACCGTCCACCCGCTGGCCCGCAAGCTCGCCACCCGGCTCGCCGCCCGCCGCCGCCGCGCCGCCCGCGGCCACATCGACCTGCGTCGCACCCTGCGCCGCTCCCTGGGCACCGGCGGCGTACCGCTGCGCCCGGTCCACCGCCTGCGCCGGCCGGCCCGCCCGGAGCTGGTGCTGCTCTGCGACGTCTCCGGCTCCGTGGCGGGCTTCGCCGACTTCACCATGTTGCTGGTGCAGGCGATGAGCGAACAGTTCAGCAAGGTCCGGGTGTTCGCCTTCGTCAACCGCACCGCCGAGGTCACCGACCTGCTCGGGGCCGGCGACGATCCGGCCCGCCTCGCCGCCCGGATCCTCACCGGGGCCAAGGTGACGGGCCACCACGGCAACAGCGACTACGGCTCCGCCCTCGGCGACTTCGCCGGGCACCACCTCGACGCGGTCGGCCCGCGCACCTGCGTCCTGGTTCTCGGCGACGCCCGCACCAACCACCGCGACCCGAACCTCGACGCCCTGCGCCGGATCGCCGCCCGGGCCCGCCGGGTCATCTGGCTCAACCCGGAGGAGCCCTCCCGCTGGCCCACTGGCGACTCCGCCGCCCCCGCCTACGCCGACGTCGTGGAGATGCACTCCTGCCGCAACGCCCGCCGCCTCGGCGAACTCATCGGCCGCCTGCTGCCGGTCTGAGCCGCACCACCGGTGCGCCGGAGACCACGCACCCGCCCCGGACGCGGGCCCGCCCCCGCCACCCGGGAGGATGTCCCCGTGCACAGTGTCCAGTTCTTCACGTACACGTCCACCCGGCTGTGGGGCCTGCGCGTCGACGGCGCCGACCTGCGGGTCCACGCCGCGGACGCCACCCGCCCCCGGTGGCAGCAGGAGGGCAACCCCGACGAGCGGACCCCGGAAGCCGTGGAGGACTTCCTGCTCCACCAGTACGGCGGCCTGACGGAGGCCGAACTCGGCTCACCGGGACGCCACTTCCTCGGCGACGCGGCTCCGGAGGTCCGGGACCGCGCGACGGGGGCGACCGCCGTCCTGGGCTGCCCCTGCGGCATCTGGGAGTGCTGGCCCCTGCTCACCCGCATCACGGCCACGGCCGACACGGTCACCTGGTCCGCCTTCCGCCAGCCCCGCCGCCCCGCCTGGGGCGACCTGGCCGTCGGACCGTTCGTCTTCCCCCGCACCGACTACGAGCGCTCGCTCGCCCACGCCGTCCACCACGCCGAGGACCCGCTGACCGCCCTCCCGCCCGCCGAGCCCCCGCCGGGACCTGACGCGGTCCCCGGGGTGGGCGTCCCCGGGGGGCGGGTCGGCCCCCCCGGCCACCCGGGTCGC
>NZ_JBHWCL010000126.1:0-29751 GCF_042735125.1 Kitasatospora sp. NPDC059599
GGTCAGGGCGGACCTCCGCCGCCCCCGCCGCCGCCGGGCGGCCCGTTGGCGCCCCCGCCGCCGGGTGGTCCGCCGCCCCCGCCCGCGCCGGGTGGTCCGCCGCCCCCGCCGCCGGGCGGTGCGGCACATCCCGTCGCCGTGCCGGTCGTGTCGGCGCCCTCCCACGGGCCGGCCCAGGAGATCAGGGAGCAGCACCGCGCCGAGGACGAACAGCACCTCGCCGCACTGCCGCCGCACACCGGCGAGGCGCCGACCGTGTCCCCGGCCGACGCCGCCCTCGGGCAGCAGCTGCGCCAGCGCTACCCGCGGATCAGCCTGGTCGACCCGGGTTCGCCCGGCAGCGGCCACCAGGTCGCCTTCCTGCGGGTGCTGGAGGGCCTGGCCGCGATGGGCTACCAGGGCGAGGTCCACCTGACCTTCGCGCGCGGCAAGGCGCCGTTCTACGCCGAACGGCTCGGCCGTTCCGCCGACGTCGGGCACCCCCGGCACTCCTACGACCTGTTCCACGGCCCGTGGACGGGCGTCCACCAGGGGATGCGGGTGACCGCGCACCCGGCGGGAGCACCGCTGGACGTCGCCTACAAGGCGCCCGAGCGGCGGATCGCCGCCGACCTGGAGACGTACTGGAAGTACTTCGCCTGGCACGGGGCGGACCCCGACGAGGCATGGCTGGTCAACACCGGGGCCAACGCGAACGTGCGCGGCCGCTACCGGGGCGACCAGCCGCAGATCCAGACCGACTTCCCGAACTCCGTCACGAAGGAGGACAACCGCGACCGGGTGATCAACCCCGCCCAGCACCTGACCCCCGACGTCCTGACGGCCGGAGCCCAGTCCTCCGGGCAGGGCCGGACGCTGACCGTCTTCGCCGCCCTGGACGCCCCGCACGGCGAGGACACGGCCGCCTACTTCGAGCAGAACCTGGCGCCGTCCCTCCGGGAGATGACCGGGGAGCAGGACCCGGACGCCCTGATCCTGCAGCCCTTCCTCTGGGACAGCCACCCCCGGCAGATCCGCCGAGGGGACGACGTCCTGGCGGAGCTGTGGCACGACCAGGGCGCCACCGTCACCTACCCCTTCCGTCCGCAGCCCGTCCCGGAGGACCTCGCGGGCCACGTCCGTGACCACTGGCCGGATGCCACCGGCCCCGACGACCCGGTCCCGGACCTGGTCGCCGACCTCCTGCGCCGCGCCCAGGCCGGCGAGATCCGGCTGGTCACCGCCTACTACGGACAGATCGGCGACGGCACGGTCCGCCACCGCGACATGGCCACCCGGATGGAAACCGCGCTGCGAGAGATCCCGGAGCCGCGCCGGCCGTCGGCCGTGGTCCTGCTCGGGGCCGAGCCGAACGACCGTCAGAGCCACGCCGACCTGCTGGACGGCCTCCGGGGCGTCGTCCAGGCCCCGGCCGGCGACGGGAGCGTCCACCGCCTGCGGCTGGGACGCGTCCAGCCGGCGGTGATGGAACTGTTCGAGCAGCGCTCGACCCTGGTCGTCACCGAGGGCGCCAACACGTGGCAGGAGATCCTCACCCTCGCCACCCCCGGCATCTCGGCCCGCCCGGGCGGCGAGACCCGCCCGTGGACGCTGGCACCGAACGGCACCCCGTCACAGGGCGGGCAGCGGATCGGCGAGGCCTCGGCCGCCCTGGGCACCGGGCACACGCCGACCCTCACCACGTTCCTGCACGGCCTGGACGACCGGACCGGCGAGGTGCGCCAGTACCTGGACGTCTGGCGCGACTCCCTGAGCACCGGCGCCAACGACCAGTTCCGCAGCGCGGTCGAACAGCTCCTCGGCCAGCCCGAACCCCCGGCCGGGGAGAACACCGGGGCGGCGACGGCGGTGCACCAGCCCGCCCAGGCACCGGCACCGCCCGCCGCCGTGACCCCGCCCGCGCAGGTCCCGCCGCCGGTCGAGCCGCCCGCCGCCCCGCACGCGGTGCTGCCCGCCTCCGCCTGGGCCGACATCCGCACCCTCGCGCCGCCCGCGCGGATGGAGACGGTGCGCTTCGACCCCCTCGTGCGCGGGCAGGCCGGCCCGGGCGACATCGCCGGCCCCGGCGTGCGCGACCAGTACGAGAACCGGCAGCCGAGCCTCGGCGGACTGCACGGCGCCGACACCACGATCAGCTACGACGCGCGGCGCTTCGAGGTCCGGCCCGGCCACTGGGTCACCGAGTTCACCCTGCGCCTGCACCTGCAGGGGCCGGACGGCCGCCCGCTGCCCGCACACGAGGCCGCCCGGACGCTCGACCGGGCCCGGGACGTGGTCGGCGACCGGTTCAACGAACGCTTCCACCTGCCCGGCGGGGACCAGGTGCACCTGCGGGTCGAGGGCGCGAAGACCGCGCCCGACGCCCACCGCACCGTCACCGTGGTGCCCGGCAACGACCGCAGCGACCAGTTCCACTGGTCCGACCAGAGCCCGCCCGGGGTGCTGCTGCACGAGGTGCTGCACTTCCTCGGCCTCCCCGACGAGTACGTCGAACCGGTGACCAGGCCGGGCGACGCCTTCGCGCTGCGCCGCCGCGACCTGTGGGCCGGCGAGAACGGGGTGATGGGCACCTCGGCCCACCGGGACGACTTCACGGTGCTGCCCCGCCACCTGCAGCGCATCGAGGAGGTCCTGCACTCGGGCCCGGTCCTGCGCGACCTGAGCTACGGGCAGCACCGCTCCGACCAGGAGACGGCGCACGCCCCGCTGACGCAGCAGCATGGGCAGACCGAGGACCCGGGCGCCCCGGCCCCGCTGAACGGTGCGACCCACACCGACGTGACCCACACGGACGTGACCCACACGGACGTGACCCACACCGACGTGACCCACACCGACGTGACCCACACGGACGTGACCCACACCGACGTGACTCACACCGACGTGACCCCTGCCGTCGGGACCCCCGCCAGCAAGGCGCCGAACGCTCCGGCCCCGGTGCACGAGTCGCGCGTGAACGTGCTGGACGGGGGCCGGCTCTACCACGTCGTCAGCGTGCCGGGCGACGGCGACTGCCTGCTGCACGCCGTCCTCGCCGGAGCGCGCGGGCTGGACGGCTGGCAGCACGGCGAACTCACCGTCCACGGGCTGCGCGAGCTGGCGTCGCAGTGGTTCCGCAGCGACGCCGGCGCCGCGATGCGGCACAACGCCGACGCCACCGGCCAGCGGCCCGAGGACCGTCTGGAGCCGCACGAGCGCAACCAGACATGGCAGGTGCATCTCAACTCGGGGGACGAGCAGCCGTCGACGCTGTCCGGCAGCGACCTCGGGAACCTGCGCATGAGCGACCTGTACGACATGGGGCTGCGCAACCGGTCCCTGTGGAACACCTCGTTCTACGACCAGGCGCCGGCCATCGTCGCCCACGCCCTCGACCTCCACCTCGTGGTCCACGCGGGCAACGGCCGGACCGAGTTCAACCCCGGCGCGCACGGCGGCGAGGTGCACGTCTACCGCGACCCCGGCAGGGGACTGGCAGCGCACTACTCCGAACTGCGCCCCGACACGCGGGGGCCGGTGGCGGTGGAGACCGGCGCCACCGTCGACCCGAAGGTGGCGAAGGAACTGGCCGGGCGGGTCCAGCCGGACATGGTCGTCGTCGCCATGGAGCCCGGGCAGCCGGTCTTCCGGGTGACCGACGCGTGGACGCTGCGGGGGTACCTGCTCCAGGGCAAGATCGGCGCGGTCAAGAACAAGGAGGGCTGGTCCCAGCTGGGCCCGGGGCTCTACACGGGCCACGACTTCGACCACGCGGCCACCTACAGCGACTCCCTCTCCGGCCTGCCGGTGGTCATGGAGTTCCTCCTCTCCCGCAAGGCGACGGGTCTGAAGGTGAAGAACATCACCGAGGACTGGACGGCCAAGGAGGTCCCGGAGACGCTGAAGAAGTACGACTTCCTCACCGACGGGACGCAGTTCAAGTTCCACCCCGGCTTCTACGAGGGCCTCCTCCGGGAAGGAACGCAGTCCGCGGACAAGTCCAGCGGTCTGCGGATCGCCGGCCTGAAGGTCAAGGAGGGCGCATCGGTCTGGAACCACTACCGGACCGAGGACTTCGTCCCGGAGTTCGAGGGCTACCTGATCAAGGCGCACCAGGACAAGGCCCGGCAACTCCCGCACGGCAACGACGCGTCAGGCCCCGCCCGCGAACCGGATCCGGTCCCGAGGAGCGAGGCCCTGGACTCCGCCCCGCCCGCCGAGCCCGGAGACCTCAGGCGCATCCGCTACCGCGAGCAGGCCGAGGCCTACGAGCGGCGGCTCGCCACCCACCTGCTCGAACGCGCCGACGTCCAGCGCGAGGTCAAGAAGGTCGTGGACCTGGCCTGGGCCATGACCACCAACGACAAGGACCGGACCCAGTTCGGCTCCAGGAGCACGGGCACGACCGGCATGGTCGGCACCGACCGGCACATGCTGCAGGAGGTCGTCGACCGCGGAAACCTCCGGGAACGCATGGCCCTGCTCTACAACGGCTACACCTCCAACCACTTCGCCAAGCTCGTACGGCAGCGGCAACTGCCGCGACCGGAACAGCTGAAGCAGGAACGGGCGGACCGCCACGACATCGGCGCGGAGGTCGTCAACCCGCTGACCGCGGAGATCAAGAAGGCCTACGGGGAACTGCTCAAGCCGCCCGCCGAGCGCGGGCACCAGGAGCCCTTCGCATCGTTCCGCACCGACGAGCGGTACGGACCCGTCATCGAGGGGATCCGGGACGCCTACACCGAGATCCGGGGCAGGCAGATCGCCGAGTGGGAACGCAAGCGGGTGGTCGAGGCCGCGCAGAAGGCCGCGGAGCGCCAGGCCAAGACCATCCTCGAAACCGACCGCAACCCCTTCGAGGTGAACCCGCCACTGGGCCGGGGCGAGTGGTACAGCGCCGTGGAGAAGGACGGCCGGCTCGGCTGGCAGCCGGGCGCCAAGTCCTTCCACTACAAGCTCGGTTCCGAGTTCCAGCAAGCCGCCCACGACAGCGGGGGGCTGGTCGTCAGCGGTACCTCCGGCACGGCCTTCGGCATGCTCCAGGCCGTCAAGGAACTCGTCAAGACGGACGCGGGGAAGACGAAGCTCGCCGAGCTGGGGGAGGGCCCGGTCGACTTCGAGCAGCTGAGGCTGGCCCTGCTCGGCTGGATGCTGGAGTCGGAGGACCACAGCTTCCACGAGATCATGACCGGCTCCCGCCTGTTCTCCGAGAGCCTCACCCCCGAGGAGCGCGCGAACCCGAACCTCACCGGGACGGACCTCACCTACAGCGACACCTACCACCGCTACCGCCTCCTCCCGCCGCTGACCGAGCAGGAGCTGCGCAGCGAGGTGGCGCCGGAGGGGCGCTTCCCGGACGAGCACCTGGTGGGCGACTGGTCCCTCCACGACCTGGCGCTCGACTCCCCGGCCGGCGGCGAGCAGCCCGCCCACGACGACCCGCCGGCCCAGGACGGCGACGGCCCCCGGCAGCCGGCCTCCGCACCGCCGGTCCCCGACCGCGGGCCGGGCCCCCGCACCCCCGTCCCGCGGCCGCAGTCCGACACGCCCCACGGCGACGAGATCACCCCGGCGCCGGAGCACGTCCCGAACATCCTCGACAGCGACAGCAACAGCAGTAGCGACAGCAGCAGCGACAGCGACTCCGACGGCTCCTGGTCGCAGCACCGACCGCAGCACGGGCAGGAGGGCGGCGAACCCTTCGAGCAGGCCCAGGGGTTCGAGCTGGACCACCAGAGCGTCGACGCGCTCTGGGCGCAGCACGTCGTGGTCGAGTACCAGGCCGGCTGGGCCGGACAGCCGTTCGTGCCGGGCCCGGCGCACCCCGAACTGGGGGCCGGCCCCTGGCACCCGGAGGAGGGAGCGCCCTGGGACGCCTCGGTCACCGGGTTCGACCGCGACCGGATCTTCGCCGATCACGACTCGCAACTGGCCGCCGAGGAGGCCGCCAACGCCTCCGCCTCCGACTCCGACTCCGATGCCGGGGGCGCCGCCCAGGTCACCCCGGTGCGCTGGCGTGCGGACTTCGGCCTGCTGTACCGGTGGGAGAACGGCGCCCGGGACCACCTGGAGGTGTTCGCGGAGGGGTTCGTGCCCCGGGGCGAGGACACCTACGTGCCACTGGAGACCTACCTCGTCGACAATCCGGCGTCGGTGTTCGTCAGCACCACCCGCTCGGCGATCCACCAGAGTCCCGGCTGGGGCACCGCCTACCGCTACCTGATCGACGCGCCCGGCGGGATCGACGTGCGCGCCACTCTTCCGCACCGCCAACTCGCGGACGTCGAACAGGAGGTGGCGTTCCCGGGCGGCATCCGGCCCGAGTTCGTCGTCGGCGTCGAGATCGTCCACGACACCGCGCTGCTGCACGACCCGCAGAACCCGGACGTCCACTGGTACGAGCACCCGGTGACCTTCGTCCCCAACCCCGGCTACCAGCCGGCCCACCGCTTCGCCCACGAGGGCCAGCACGACCACGACAGCGACGGCGGCGTCGGTGGCCTAGGCCTGGCCATGGCCGGCACCACCATCCACGACAACGACACCGGCAACCACCAGCCCTCCGCCGACGGCGACCTGGTGACCCACACGATCGTCGGGGAGAACGGCGCCAACGTCGGACGCTCCTTCCACACCACGGCGGACTTCGCACTGCGCGGCGAGACCCACCTGAACTTCCCCTCGGAGCGCACGACCGCCGAACACCAGGTCACCAACCCGGACTTCGCGCCGAAGCAGGCCGTCCGCCCGGACGGCGGCTTCGACTGGGAGGCCTACGGGCGGGGCGAGAACAAGCCCGGCGAACGCGACGGCGACGACGCCGACGTCCGGGTCCCGTGGGACCCGAAGTCCACACCGTACTTCGCGAACCTGCACGGCTCCCCGGAACAGCTGAAGGTCGCCGTCCAGACCCCCGAGGGCAAGGAAGGCCACCAGGCCGTCTCGTACGAGAAGTTCGGCGGTGTGCTGCGCCGCCGGCCGAGCCTGTCCGAACGACCGGAAGAGTCGCCGATCGTCCTGGAGTCCTGCGACGCCGGCCTGAACCGCGAGGGCCTGCAGCAGATCGCCGACGCCACCGGACGCACCGTCCACGCGACGACCGGCAAGACCTACGTCGCCAAGGAGAGCGACGGCAGCACCAGGCTCGTGCTGCTCCACGAACCCGGCCAGGCCCGCCCCGAGTTCGTCACCGTCCACCCCACCGGCAAGGACACCGCCGTCACGGGCAAGGACGTCCACCCCGCCGCCACCGACACCCCGGACCCGCACCCCGTCACGCACGAGGACGGCACCCACCTGCTCGACGCGGGCGACGACCGGATCCCCGGCGCCCCCATGCCGCTGGTCCGCAACCCGCGTGACGAGGCCCTCCCGCACGACCCGTCGGCGCCGACCGCCCGCCAGGACATGGTGCCCGGTGCCCGCGACCTGGAGATGGTCGAGCACCTGCGCCGCGACGCCGTCGTGCCCGGCGACCGCCCCCGGGAATGGGGCGCCCAGGACCACGCGCTGTACGACCACCTCACGGCCACCGACGCCCGCCGGCCCTTCGGCTTCTGGAAGAACCTGAACGAGGACCAGGCGGCCGCCCTCGTACTGGCCGAGCGCAAGGGCCTGGAGTTCGCCGCCCGCGAGCACGCCGTGCTCAAGGACCGGCTGCGCCAGGCCACCGGCAGCTGGTCCTGGGCGCAGAACTACCCCCGCGACAGCGAGCAGGCCCTCGACCAGCTGATCGCCACCGTCCAGGACCACATGCACACCGGCATGTTCGTCGCCACCAACTTCTTCCTCGACAAGCCCCTCAACGACAACCGCAGGACCACCCTGGGCACGTCCGGGGGCGCCCGCTCCTCCCGGCCCGAGCCGGAACCGACCCCCAAGACCGTCCTCGACCTGATGATCGAGGACCCCTCGCAGACCTTCAAGAACGTCTGGCAGACCCGCGCCTCCCAGGCGGCCGTGGACGACTCCCGCCGCGGCGGCGTGGAGGAGCACTTCGGCTATGCCGCCACGCTGCGCCGCGACCCGGCCACCAGGAACCACTTCCAGGACACCGGGACCGACAAGAGCGCGTTCCACCCGGACGAGAAGGAGGCCGCCCGGCTGCCGAAGTACGCGGCCCTGGTCTCCGAACTCCAGCCGCGCGGCGTCGCGGTGCGCTACGGCAGCGCGATCATGCGCTGGAAGGACGACGTCCGCGCCCGCGCCACCCACACCCCCAAGGACTCCTGGTCCGCGGGCGCGATGGGCGCCCGCTCGGTGACGCCCGACTCCCACCTGCTGCCGCTGCTCACCTACGGCACCGACTTCATGGTGCGGCGGGTGTTCGGTGAGGCCACCGGCTTCCAGCACGACGTCGAGTTCGGCCGCCGCCTGCTGCGCGAGGGCATGGAGACCGACGAGTACTTCGAGACGCAGATCCACGGCGACCTGCACTGGAAGGACCTGCACAGCGTCACCATCGTGCACCTGCCGGAAGGCCGGACGGCCGACCGGATGACCGGGCCGCTGCCCACGGCGGAGGCCGCCCGGCAGCTGCGCGACCGGCTCCTCGCCCACCGGCAGGACCGCGGCTACGACTTCACCGTCGACCTGCGCCTGCACGGGCAGCCGCCGGTGCTGGACCGCGTCGTCCCGCACCCCTCCGTCCCCGAGCCGCCCGCCCACGAGACGCCGGCCCACGAGACCGCCCCGACCATCCTCGACAGCGGCGACGAGATCACCCCGGTCGAGCACGACGCCACGCAGCACGGCGTCACCGAGCACGCCGCCGACGACACCCCGCCGCTGACCGGCGCGCGGATGGACGTGGCCGGCCACCCGCTCGACGTCCCGATGCGCCTGCCCGGCCCGGACGCCGAGGACCCGCTCCGGTCCGCGCAGTGGGGACAGCTGGGCGAACTCCGCCGGCAGATCGCCGACCTGCCCGAGGGCAGCCCCGAACACCGGCAGCTGCAGCGGCAGATCGACCGGGCGCAGGAGAAGCTCCGCTCGGCCTTCACGACCTACCTCGACCACGAGGGGAGCGACCTCGCCGCCGCGTCCCAGGCACGCGAGCAGGAGATCGCACGGCTGCGGACGCAGCCGCCCCCGGCCCCGGGCACGTGGCAGGACACCCACCACCGCCGGCTCCTGGACACGCTGGAGCTGGAGGTCCGCGAACTCCAGGCCGAACTCGACCGCCACGCCCTGGACGCCCAGTCCAAGCAGCGGATGGTCCCCAGCGCACGGGACGTCGAACTGGTGGCGCACCTGCAGGACCCGCAGAAGCACCCGCTGGACCCGAACGTGCACCCGCAGCCGCTCCTGGACCGCCTCACCGGCGCCGGCGTCGACTGGAACACCCTGCACCCGGTCCAGGCAGCCGCCCTGGTCATGGTCGAACGCAAGGCGATGGACTTCGAGCAGCGCGACCGCGTCCTGCTCACGGAGAAGCTGACCACCGCCACCGGCGAGTGGGCATGGGTGGCCAAGTACCCCCGCGACACCCCCCAGGCGATCGACCGACTGATCACCGACGTCGAGAACCACATGCGCACCGGCATGTACATCGCCACCAACTTCCACTTCGACCAGCCGCTCAACGCCAACCGCCAGACCGCCTTCGGCAAGGCCGGCGGGATGTTCGGCACCTGGGGACCCAAGCCGAAGACCCTCCTCGACAAGCTGATGGCCGACAAACAGGGACTGTTCCGCAACGCCTGGGAGACCGGAGCCTCCCAAGCCGCCGTCGTCCCCTCGCGCCGCGGCGCCGTGGAGGAGCACTTCGGCTACGCGCCCGCCCTGCGCCGCAGCCACGACACCCGCGACCTCTTCCAGGACACCGGCAGCGAGGACAGCCGGTTCGCGCCCAAGAAGAACGACCGCGGCCTGCTGCCCAAGTACGGGGCACTGGTCTCCGACCTGCAGCCCTACGGCGTGGCACGCCGCTACGGCGCGTTCGCGCTGCACTGGTCCGACGACATCCGCGGCCGCGTCACCCACACCCCCAACGACTCCTGGACGGCACGGGAGAAGGGCGCCCTGTCGGTGACCTCCGACTCCCACGTGCTGCCGCTGCTGCTGTGGGGCGACCGGCACATGGTCGAACGGGTCTTCGGCGAGGCGACCGGCTTCCGGCACGACCCCGACTTCGGCGAGCGCATGCTCACCGAGGGCATGGACACCAACAGCTACTTCGAGACGCAGATCCACGGCCCGCTGTCCTGGGGCGACCTGCGGCACATCGTCATCAGCCACCAGGCCCCGGCCCCCGAGCAGCCGGCCGGCGCGCGGCCCCCCAGGCGCGACGACTCCCTGCCCACCCCGGAACGGGCCGAGAAGATCGCCGCCAAACTCCGCACGTTCGCCGGGAAGAACGGCCACACCTTCACGGTGGAGCTGCGTGTGGCCGGCACCATGCCGCCGCGCAACCACCCGCAGGACGTCCTGGCCCCCACCCCCGCCCCGCAGCCGCACACCGGCGTCGACGCCGGAGACGCCCCGGCCACCGGCGGCAACGATCGGCTCCGCAACGCGGTCGAACAGCCCCTCGACCGGCCCGAACCCCCGGCCGGGGGGAACACCGGGCCGGTGACGGCGGTGCGCCGGCCCGCCCAGGCACCGCCCCCGCCGGCCCCCGAGCAGGCGCCGGTGCAGCCCGCCCCGCCGCCGCCCGGCGTCCTGCCCGCCGCCGCGAACCGGGACGTCCCCGACACCCGGCCGGGCCTGCGGATGGCCTCGGGCGCGTTCGTCGGGGACGAAGGACGGAACAACAACCGCCCGGCCGACGTGCTGGCGCTGACCCGTCGGCTGGAGGAACTCGGCGCCCTGGAACCGGACCTGGCCGGCCGGATCCGGCAGGACACGGAACCACTGCTGCGCCGCATCGAGGAGCGGGCCAGGAACCGCAACGCCCCTCCGCTCAGGCTGCCGGTGCCCCCGACGACCGTCGCCCCGCTCGTCCGGGTGGTGACCGAGCATCTCGGCTCGCCGCTCACGCCCGAGCACGCCGGCGCCCTCGGCCTGGCACTCACCGCCGACGTCGGCCCCGGCGGCGCGAACCACCGGGCGGACGTGACCGCGGTGGGCCGCAGACTGCACGAACTGGAGCTGATCGACGAGACCGGCCGCACCGCCCTCGACCATCTCACCGACGGCGCTTCGCTGCCCCCGGCCTTCCTGGACGGCCTCCTGACGCTGCGCGCCGACCACCTGGCCGGCCGCTTCGACCTGCCCGTCGCCGAGGGCGGCCGACAGCTCGCGCACGCCATGCGCGACCTGTCCCACAACGGGGTCGTCCTGGAGTGGCGTGCCTCGGGCGACCTCGGCCTGGGGCGCACCGACTTCGCGACCTGGGCGATGGACGGCCCGGCGGAGCAGCCGCCGCCGTTCGCGAAGGACACCACGCTCAACTGCTGGGAGTCCGTCCTGCTCACCGCACACGCCGGGGGGCTGATCGGCTGGGACCGGATCCACGACCTGTACGCGGCCGATCTGACGGGCCCCAAGTGGACGGCCAACCTGGTCGCCGGCCTGCTCCCGCACACCAGGACCACCTACGACGCGAACGATCCGCACACGCCGCTTCCGCGTGCCGGCGACATCGTCGTCTTCAGCCGTGGCGAGCACGTCGCCGTCGCCACCGGCCGCACCGACGAGCACGGCGCACCGGTCCTGCTGAGCTTCGGCGTCAGCCCCAAGGACGACCCGGCCGAGGTCAACCGGGTGATCGAGATCAGCGCGCCGGACCTCTACGTCGGCCCCGCCGAGTTCGGGCCCGGCCCCTGGAGCGAGCGGCCGGCCCACGACGAGGCACCGCAGGAACCCGCGCACCCGGCGCCCGCGCACCCGGAGTCCGGGCTGACGCCGCTGCCCGACGCCGGGCACTTCGGGCCGGACGCCGAGCACACACCGCCCGCCGCCCCACCGGTCACCGACCGGCGCGGCGAGCTGCGCGCCTCACTGGTCCACCACGAAGCCTCGGGCGCCCACCGCCTCGACGACCCGGGCGTCGACGAGCAGGCCCGGCAGCGGATGGCCGGGACACTGGACCGCTTCCCCGCCGACGAACGCTTCCTCACCGTGGCGATGCACACCGGCACCGACGGCGTGCCGCGCTGGAAGGGCACCCGGGTCACCGAGGGCGAAGTCGCCGACCTGATCCTCTCCCTGCACGAACAGGGGTCCTGGGACGGACGCAAGCCCGTCCAGCTGGTGGCCTGTTCGTCGGCCCGCGGAGGCGAGCAGTCGTTCGCCGCGGGCGTGCTGCGGGAGCTGCGCCTGCGGCTGCCCGGCCTCGACCTGGAGATCTACGCCCCCAGCGGCCTGGCCTGGTTCGCGCCCCCGGTCTCGGGGCCGTTCCGCAGCGATCCGCAGGGCCCCGGAGCGCTGGTGGTCGGCCGGCAGGTCGCCTTCGACAGCTCCGGCCGTCCCGTCCTGGTGGAGGACGGCGGCTGGGTGAGCCTGACGGCCCCCCGGGACGCGTCCCCCGACGCCCCGCCCGTGGTGCGCGCCCTCGGCGCCCACCTGCCGGCGGACGGAACCCTCCCGCCGCGCTCGACGTCGGCACCCGAGGGCTACACCGTGATACCGGCCCAATCCAAGCCGCACGAAAGGGAGTTGGCGTCGAACGACGACGCGGTGGCGTTCGCCGGACGCCGACGCAAGGGCGGGATGGCGGACTCGGAATCGGACTCGGGTTCGGGCTCGGACCCGGGCGAGGGCCCGAGCTCGGGCAAGCGCATCCGGCCGAACGAGTCGTCCGACTCGGACGAGGAGATGGCGTCGGAGGACGACACCGACAGTGACGTCTCCTACACGTCGGAGGACTACCGCGACTTCCTGCAGACCGTGGACACCCGTTCCGACCGGCTCGCGGCATTGTGGGGTGAGGGGGAGAGGCGCCACGCCCCCGAGATCTACTTCACTCGGATCACCGCCGAACGGGACGTCCTGACGGCCATTCAGAACGTCGGCCCGCTCCACTCGGTGCGGGCGGCCGACGCGCTGCTGGGGCTGCTGAACCCGGCGACGGAGAGCCGGCGTGAGGATCTGACCCTGCGCCGGGACGACCTGGCCCGCCAGGCCGTCCCGCTGCCCTCCGCCGACCGGTTCCGGGCGCTCCACACCGAGGTGATGAGCCGCTACGACCCCGAGGGTGGCAACCTCGTCCACGACTGCGAACTCCGGGCCCACGCACTGTCCGAGCTCATCACCGCGGCGAACCCCGGGATCGGCCGCCGGCACCTCGCCAAGGTCTGGGCCCGTCCCGAGGCCGGGCACGAGCGCCTCCACCCGGACTACCAGTGGAACCACCACGTCGCGGTGCTGGTCGAGACCGCGGAGGGGAGCCGGGTGATCGATCCGCTGCTCTTCCCCGACCGCGCGGTCACCCTGGCGCAGTGGCACGACACGCTCTCCGTGCCCGGACAGGGGACACCCGTGGTGCACCGGGCGCCGTGGGAGTTCTTCGGCGCCCCGAACCGCGAGGGCCGGTCGGACGCCGAGTCCGCGGCCCTGATCGACGGGACGACCAGGGCGCAGATCGACGCGTGGAAGCGCGACGGTCTGACGCCGATGTCGCACACGCAGCTCTTCGGGGAGAGCGACCCCAAGAGCACCGGCCCCAAGAGCACCGGCCCCAAGACCACCGACGTCAAGGGCACCGACACCAGGAGCACCGACACCCTCACGTCCGACCTGGTCGCCATGGAGCTGTCGGGCAAGCAGACGTCGGACGACGCGCAGGCCGAGGGGAAGCCGCAGGAGGCGACGGAAGGCAAGGGCAAGGAGAAGGTCGAGGAGCCGGACTCCCCGGAGGCGGCGAGGCGGATGGTGACCGATGCCCTCCTCGCAGCGCTGTTCAAGACCAGGAACGTGCAGAAGACCTACGCCGTCGTCGGCCTGGCGCTGAAGGGCGAGGAGAAGCAGGTCTGGCACACGCCCGAGTCCGTCGTCAACGGTTCGGACGACCCCGTCAACGACAGCCGGTCGTTCAAGGCCGTCACCCGATGGGCGGGGGACAACGGCCTGTGGACGCAGCTCAACGACGCCGAGGTGAAGGGGCTGGCGCAGGCCTTCCAGCAGATGGAGTCCTGGGGCTACGCGCCGGTTCCCCATCCCTCGGAGAGGCCGCCCGGCAAGCCGCCGGAGAAGGCGTCACTGCGGCCCGGCACCGCACTGCCGCCCCAGCCCGAGGGCGTGCTCACCGTGGTCTCCTCCCGCGGTACCTGCGACAGCTGCAAGTACGGCGTCAAGGACTTCCAGGAGGCGTTCCCCAAGATCAGCGCCTACGTGGCGTACGAGACGAGTGCCAACCATGACTCGACGGTGTCGAGCCAGAACCGGACGTTCAAGAAGAACGGGAAGGAAGTGGAGGGCACCATCGAATACGGCTGGCCGGACGCGGCCAGGCTCGACTCCACCGGCGGGCACGTGCCCAAGGGGAAGGACATCGCCTTCAAGTACTTCCCCTCGAAGGACGGCGAGTCCGCCTGGAACCAGCGCCTCGCGGACCGGGCGGCCGAGGAGGCCGCCGCGGCACAGCGGGCAGCCGAGGAAGCGGCCCGGGTGGCCGAGGCCGAGTCCGTGAACGTGATCAACCGCGCGGTCAGACCGAGGTCGGCGCAGCGGGTCATGGAGTTCGTCAAGGAGTACGAGGGAACGGAGAAGGACTTCGTCACGCAACTGAACAAGCACATGAAGAAGGGCATCCTGGCGTGGGGCCCCCTCACCCCCGAACTGCAGGCCGCCCTCCTGCTCTGGTTCAAGCAGAAGCCGCGGCCGGCCATCACGGGCTCCTGACGCGCTCCCCGTCCCGCCCGGTGAACGCCGGGCGGGACGGGCGCCGTTCACCGGGTGGAAGCGAGCAGGGAGCAGGACATGGAGCAGCAGCAGGGCCGCGCCGGCGCGGAGGAGTTCCGTCTGGCGGCGGTCTTCGACATGGTCGACCCGGTGACCGGGCCGGGGTTCTCGTGGGACCGCCCGGTGGTGGAGGACGCGACGGAACGGGCCGCGCTGGCCGCGTACCTGCGGGCCGGCACGGCGGTGCTGATGACACCGATGCTCATGGACGACGTCTTCGACACCTCCCGCCGGGGCGCCGTCCCGCTGAACTACCGCACCGACGGCGAGTGGATCTGGACCGACACCGTCACCTACTACCTGGAGGAGTACGACATCGCCCCCGAGCCCGGGCTGCTCGCGCACCTGCGCGAGCGGGGCGACGCCCGCCCCCGGCCGGACGCGGCGACCCTGGAACGGGCGGCCGACTTCGTCCTCCACCCGCCGCAGCCGGCCGAGCCGGCCTGGCGCCCGGACACCGGCTGAACCCGCCGGGCCGCGCCGTCCGTGGCTTAGGGGAGGGGCCGCTGCGCCGCGACCGGTGAGGTCGGTGCGGGCCGCCCCTGTCGGGTGTCGTCGTCGAGGGCCAGGAGGCCTGGGTGGGCAAGGTGCGCAGCGGACGGGAGAGTCAGCCGTCGGGTGGGGGTATCCAACTGCCCGCCGTGGCCTGGGCCGTGCCCGAGCCGGCCGAGGAGTCCGGGAAGCCGGGGCAGGGCGCGGCCCGCGCCGAGGAGCAGGCGCCCGCGGCGGTGGGCGCCGCCGGGCCGGTGCCCGCGATCGGGACCGCGGCCGCCCGGGCCGCGACGACGGGACGCGCCCGCGCCGGGGTGAGCGCCGCGCCCGCACCGGCGGGGGCGGCCGAGGAGGAGAGCGGCCAGCGCCGCCTCCCCAAGCCGATGGTGGCCGCCGCGGTGATCGCCGGCCTGGTGCTGGTCGGTGTGCCGCTGGGGGTCTCCGGGTTCGGCGGGAACGGCCCCGGCACGCCGGGCGCCGACGGCCCGCCGCCCGGCGGGTACTCCCAGCCGGACGGCGGCGACGGCTACGTGCCGGGTGCCGACACGCCCGGCAACCCGCCCGGTGACCAGCCCCTGCAGCCGGGCCAGGCCGGCCAGCCGGCCGGCGGACCGGCGCCCGGGGAGGGCATCGTGCCCGTCGCCGCCGGGGCCGCCGCTGCCGGCCTGCCCTTCGCCGCCCAGGCCCCCGACCCGGGCCAGGGCGCACCGCCGGCCGGCCGGCCCGCCACCGGCGGCGCCCCGGCCCAGGCGGGCGCGCCCGCACCCGCCCAGGGCACCGGGCAGAACACCGGGCAGGGCACCGGGCAGGGCACCGGCCAGGGAGCCGGCGCACCGAAGACCCAGCCCCAGCAGCCGCCCGGCGCCCAGCAGCCCCCGCCCGCCCAGCAACCCGCCCCGCCCCCGGCCAAGACCACCCAGCCGGCCCCGCCCCCGCCCCCGCCGCCCACCTACAACGCCGTCGCGGGCCCCGGCTGCGGCGGCTCCACCTCCATGCAGCTCAACGGCTGGTACGACAAGGGCCAGGAGGGCTGGCGGAAGAACTCCGGCGGCTACACCGGCGACGGCTGCGGCGGCGGCTTCACCTCCGTCCCGATGTCCGGCGACGCGAACGACGACAAGAGCAACACGGTGGTGTGGACCTTCAACACCGGCTCGCTCACCACCGGCACCTGCAACCTGTCGGTCTACGTGCCCAACGGCGACCTCAAGGCGGTCGGCGGCGCCCCGACCTACTACACCGTGCAGAACCGGACCTTCCAGGTGAACCAGGTCGCCAGCAGGGGCCAGTGGGTCCCCGCGGGCACCTTCCCGCTCAGCGGCGGCAAGATCGCCGTGGTGCTGCACAGCCGCGGCGAGGACTGGAAGGGCGGGACCGTGACCTACGCCCACCACGCCGCCTCCGCCGTCAAGGCCAACTGCACCGGCTGACCCGGCCCACCCCCGCCCCGCCCCGGCACCCCGTACCGCAGCACCACCGGCACCACAGCACCACCGGCACCACAGCCCCACGAACGACGGAGGAGAACGCCCCATGACCCGCCACGTGCTGACGGTCTGTGCGGAGCCGAGCGACGGCGGCTACCGCACGATCGGCGCCGCCCTGGAGGCGGCCCGCAGCGGAGCGGTCATCAGCGTCCGCCCCGGCCGCTACGAGGAGAACCTGGTGATCACCAAGATGGTCACCATCACCGCCGAGGAGGCCCGCGGCAGCGTCCGCGTCTCCCCGCGGCGCGGCGCCGTCGTCCAGGTCGTCGCCGAGGCCGTCCAGCTCACCGGCCTGGTCCTCCAGGGCCAGGACGAGGAACTGCCCACCGTCGACGTCCCCCGCGGCCAGGCCGCCCTCCAGGACTGCGAAGTCGCCGGCAACTCCTGGACCGCCGTCCTCACCCGCCAACAGGGCTCCCTCGCCATGCGCGGCTGCCGCGTCGTCAACCCCGCCGGCGCCGGCATCGTCGAGACCTCCACCGGCACCAGCGTCATCGAGGACTGCGTCATCGAACACCTCGGCAGCTCCGCCGTCGTCATCGGCGAACGCGCCAACCCCGTCGTCCGCGGCTGCGTCATGCGCGACGCCCGCGGCAACGGCGTCTGCGCCAACGGCGAAGGCCGCGGCTCCATCGAGGACTGCGAGATCTCCGCCACCGACAAACCCGGCATCGCCCTGGAGGAGAACAGCACCACCCGCGTGCTGCGCACCACCGTCCGCGACGCCTCCATCGGCGTCTACGTCTCCTCCGCCGCCCAGGTCGTCCTGGAGGACTGCACCGTCAGCGCCACCCGCGGCCACGGCCTGGTCCTGGCCGGCGGCACCGACCCGCTGGTACGCCGCTGCCGCACCGTGCGCACCCGCGGCCACGGCATCCACGTCACCGGCCGCTCCCGGGGCCGCTTCGAGGAATGCGAGGTGTCCGCCGCCGAGACCACCGGCATCCTCGTCGACGAATCCTCCAGCCCCGCCCTGACCCGCACCGCCGTCGCCGACAGCGCCGGCGCGGGCGTGGAACTCACCGGCGAGAGCGCCGCCGAGTTCGACCGCCTGGAGGTGCGCGGCGCCGCCGGACCGGGCGTCAGCGTCCGCGACGGCGCCAACCCGCTGCTGCGCCGCCTGGACGTCGCCGAGGTGCGCGGCCACGGCGTCGAGGTCCTGCGGGAAGGACGCGGACGGCTGGAATCCTGCGTGCTGTCCGCCACCGGACAGGCCGCGCTGCGCGTCGCCGACGGCGGCAACACCCAGGTCGGCGGCACCACCCTGCGCGGCGGCGCCCCCGCCGCCGGCCCCGGCAAGGCCGCCGCGGTCACCGGCGTCGAGGTCGGCCCCGGCGGCGTCGCCTCGCTGCGCGACTGCGACATCGCCGAATGGACCGGCGAGGGCGTCCTGGTCGAGGACGGCGGCGAACTCACCATGGCCCGCGGCCGGGTGCACGGCAACCGCCGCCACGGCGTCCTGCTGGGCCCGGGCAGCCGGGCCGCCCTGACCGGCTGCGAACTCACCGACAACGCCGGCGACGGCCTGCGCGTGGACTCCGAGGAACCCGTGCGGATCACCGGCTGCACCGTCGCCGGCAACCGCGGCTCGGGGCTGCGCCAGACCAAGGCCGGCGGCCGGCTGGCCGTGCAGGACCTCACCAGCCGGGACAACGGCCGCGCCGACAGCCACGGCACCGCCGGCGCCGGCGCCGAGGACGGCCCCGCCGCGGTCCGCCCGGCCGGCGCCCCCGGCGACCCCGGCCACGGCGCCGCCGACCACGACGGCACCGCCGACCCGTCGCCGGACCCGGCCGCCGCCCCGCCGCCGCCCGAGCCGGAAGGACCGCAGGCGGCCCTGCAGGCCCTGGTCGGCCTGGAGGGCGTCAAGGACCAGGTCGCCACCCTGGTCAACCTCAACAAGCTGGCCCGGCGCCGCGAACAGGCCGGCATGCCCGCCCTGCCGATGGGCCGCCACCTGATCTTCGCCGGGCCCCCCGGCACCGGCAAGACCACCGTCGCCCGCCTCTACGGCGCCATCCTCGCCGAGCTCGGCGTGCTGCGCGAGGGCCACCTCGTCGAGGTCGCCCGCGCCGACCTGGTCGCCTCGATCGTCGGCGGCACCGCGATCAAGACCACCGAGGTCTTCCAGTCCGCGCTCGGCGGCGTCCTGTTCGTCGACGAGGCGTACGCGCTGTCCGCCGGCTCCGGCGGCACCGGGCCGGACTTCGGCCGCGAGGCCATCGACACCCTGGTCAAGCTGATGGAGGACCACCGCGACGACGTGGTGGTGATCGTCGCCGGGTACTCGGACGAGATGCGCGAGTTCCTCGCCTCCAACCCCGGCCTGGCCTCCCGCTTCAGCCGCACCGTCGAGTTCCGCAACTACGCGCCCGAGGAACTCGTCACCATCGTCGAACGGGCCGCCGCCGCCCACGGCTACGAACTCGACCCCGCCGCCGTCGACGCGCTCGGGACGCACTTCACCCGCATGCCCAAGGGCGCCGACTTCGGCAACGGCCGCGCCGCCCGCAAGGTCTTCGAGGAGATGGTCGACCGGCAGGCCTCCCGGCTCGCCGGACTCGCCGAAGTCACCGACGCCGACCTGCCGCTGCTGCTGCCCGAGGACCTCGGCGCCGAGGCCGCCGCCGCGGCCCGCGCCGACGCCGGCCCGGCGGGCGACGGCGGCGGGAGCACCGCACTGCTGGAACAGCTGCGCTCGATGGTCGGCCTCACCGCCGCCAAGGAACAGGTCGAGAACCTGGTCAACCTGATCACCCAGGTGCGCCGCCGGGAGGAGGCCGGACTGCCCACCGCGACGATCAGCCACCACCTGGTCTTCGCCGGGCCCCCCGGCACCGGCAAGACCACCGTCGCCCGGCTCTACGGCGAACTACTCGCCGAACTCGGCGTGCTGCCCGGCGGCCGGCTCGTCGAGACCGCCCGCGCCGACCTGGTCGGCCGCTACATCGGCCACACCGCCCAACTCACCCGCGACGCCTTCGAACGCGCCCGCGGCGGCGTGCTGTTCATCGACGAGGCCTACACCCTCACCCCGCGCGGCGGCGGCTCCGGCGGCGACTTCGGCCAGGAGGCCGTCGACACCCTGATGAAGCTCATGGAGGACCACCGCGACGAGGTCGTGGTGATCGTCGCCGGCTACCAGGAGGAGATGCAGGGCTTCCTCGCCTCCAACCCCGGCCTGGCCTCCCGCTTCTCCCAGCAGATCGCCTTCGACCACTACAGCGCCGACGAACTCGTCACCATCGTGCGGCTGCAGGCCGAACAGGCCGGCTACGTCTGCGCCCCCGAGACCCTCGCCGCCCTGACGCAGCTGTGCGAAGCCGTCCCGCGCGACCGCACCTTCGGCAACGGCCGCTTCGCCCGCCAGACGCTGGAAGCGATGATCACCCGGCAGGCCGGCCGCCTCGCCCGCCTCGACATCGGCGACGTGTCGGAGCTGAGCCTGCTGCTCCCGCAGGACATCCCCGCACTGCTCCAGCGGAGCGGCGCGTGACGGGCGCTCACGCCCGCCCGCGCCGCGTCGGGCCCGCCTCGACGGCGGCCGCCGCCGTGCTGTGCTGCGGTGTCCTGCTGGTGCCGGCCACCCCGGCCGGCGCCGCACCCGGCGCCCCGGTCCCCGGAGCCCCGCTGCCCGGCGCCCCGGTCGCGGGCGTCCCCGTCGCCGGCACGCCCGCCGCGCCGGGCACCGCCCGCCCGGGTCCCGCCCCCTCCGGCGGAGACGCGGCGCTGCCCGTGATCGGGCAGAACCGGGGCACCGGCCGCACGGACGGCTGCGTGAAGCCCTCCGACAAGGACACCGACCGGATGCCCTGGGCGCAGGCCTTCCTGCGCCCCGAGGCCGCCTGGCAGCTCGGCCGCGGCGCCGGGGTGACCGTCGCCGTCGTCGGCTCCGGGGTCGACCCGGCCTCCGGCGTCCTGGGCGAACGCCTGGTGCCGGGGCCGCGCGAGTACGGCGACGGCGGCTCCACCCGCGACTGCGTCGGCCACGGCACGTTCCTGGCCGGGCTGATCGCCGCCCGCCACCGCGACGGCGTCGGCTTCACCGGCATCGCCCCCGAGGCGCGGATCCTCGCCGTCGCCGTGACCGACGACGCCGGGAACACCACCGCCGCCCTGCTGGCCAGGGGCATCCGCGACGCGGCCGACGGCGGCGCCCGGGTGATCGCGGTCGCCCTGCCCGTCACGGCGGGCAACGAGGACCTGGCCGGCGCGGTCCGCTACGCCGACGGCAAGGGCGCCCTGGTGGTCGCCCCGGCCGCGCCCGACCAGGGCGGCGGCTCCGCGGCCGCCGCCCAGGCCCCCGCGGAGGTGCTCACGGTGTCCGACCTGGCCCCGAACGGCGCCCCGCCCAGCGGTGGTTCGGACTCCGGCGGCTCGGGCGGATCCGGCGGGTTCGGTGGTTCGGGCGGCTCCGGTGGTTCGGGCGGCTCCGGCGGTTCGGGCGGGCTCGGTGGCCCGGGCGGTTCGGGCGGGCTCGGTGGCCCGGGCGGTTCGGGTGGCTCCGGTGGTGCCTCCGGCGGGGCCGGGCGGATCGACCTGGTCGCCCCGGGGGACGCCATGATGAGCGTCGGGCCCGGCGGCAAGGGCTACTTCACCGGCTCGGGGCCCAGCTTCGCCGCCGCCGTGGTGGCCGGCACCGCCGCCCTGGTCCTCGGCTACCGGCCCGACCTCGGCCCGGCCCAGCTGAAGGACCGCCTGACCGCCACCGCCTACCATCCGGGCACCGCCCTGCCGGACCCCCGCCTCGGCTACGGCACGGTCGACCCGGCCGCCGCCGTCGGCGCCCCGGCGCCCGCCGCCGCGCCGACCACCCGCCCGGCCCCGACCGCGGCCGCACTCCAGCCGCCGCCCCCGGACCCGGCCGGCCGCGAGGCGATCGTGACGGCGGGCGCCGTCCTCACCGCCGTGGCCCTGATCACCGGCACCGCCCTGGTCTGCACGGCCGGCCGCCGCCGCGCCTGGCGCCCCGGCCGCTGGCAGGCCTGACCCGCCCGCTTCCGGCCGCCGGCAGGTTCGACCCGCCCGCCCCGGCGGGGGCTTGAGGACGGGCCCGAGAGCCCGTCGACGAACCCCCGCCGGCGCGGCGCCGCGCCCCGGCGGAAGGCCTCGCGCGCTCCGACAGGGCCCGCCGGGCCGAGCCGGTCCGCCGTTTCCACGTGATCCCGTCCGAGCGCCGCCCGGCCCACGACCCCCGAACCGGGCAGGAAACGCGGCAGCACGGCCCGCCCGGCGTCCGAAGGCTCATGACGGCGCACCACGACCGGCCCGACCTCCCGTCACGTGACCGGCCCCGAAGGCGGTCTCTACCAGGTGGGAACGGGCCCGCCCCCGAAGCCCGCAGGGTGTGCGAAGCCCGCGGGGTGTGCGGGGTGCGCGGCGTCGAGGTTCATCCCCTCGGCGACCGCGGCGGCGAGGGCGCACCGCGACCGGCCCGACCTCCCGTCACGTGACCGGCTCCGAAGGCGGTCTCTACCAGGTGGGAACGGGCCCGCCCCCGAAGCCCACGGGCTGCGCGAAGCCCGCGGGGTGCGCGGGGTGCGCGAGGCTCGCGGGCTGCGCGGCGTCGAGGCTCATCCCCTCGGCGACCGCGGCGGCGAGTTCGAGGTGGGCACGGCGGGTGCGGTGGCGGAGCTTCGCGGGGTCGAACGTCCCGCCGAGGGCCAGGTGCTCGTCGAAGGGCAGGACGACCGCGGCCCGGCACAGCCGCTCGAAGTGCGCCACCAGGTTCTCCGCCTTCACCATCCGGCCCGTGCCGCGGACGCCGGAGATCAGGGTCACGCTGCGCCACGCCAGCGCGCCGTACCCGTTCGCGTGCAGCCACTCCAGGGTGGCGCCGGCGCCGCTCGCGCCGTCGACGCTGGTGGTGGCGGCGATGACCAGCTGGTCGGCGAGGTCGAGCACGGCGCTCATGGACCCGTGCAGCAGGCTGGTGCCGCAGTCGCTGAGGACGATCGGGTACTGGCGGGCGAGCAGGTCGACCAGCTGCCGGTAGTCCTCGCCGCCGAAGCCGGTGGCGACCGCCGGGTCCGGGTCGTTGGCCAGGACCTCCAGCCCGCTGGAGGTCAGCGAGGTGAAGCGGCGGATGTCCATGTAGCCGGTGATCGAGGGCGCGACGGCCAGCAGGTCCTGGACGGTGGCCGCGGTCTCTCGGTGGACCCGCTGGCTCAGGGTGCCGGTGTCCGGGTTGGCGTCGACGGCGATCACCTTGTCGGACCGGGTCTCGGCGAGGACGGAGCCGAGCGCCAGCGTCGCGGAGGTCTTGCCCACCCCGCCCTTGAGGCCGACGACCGCGATCCGGTAGGAGCGCTGCAACGGCGTGCGGATGACGGCCTCCAGCCGCTCCCGCTCGCCCCGGCCGAGCGTGGTGCCCCGGCCGATCCCGCGCAGGCCCCGCCGCGCGGCGGGCGCGGCGTGTATGGCGGGCGCGTTGACCGCCTGCGCGGGCAGCGCGGGGGGAGCCGCCTGGACGGGCGGAGCCGGGTGGACGGGCAGCGCGGGGGGAGCCGCCTGGACGGGCGGAGCCGGCGGAGCGGGCGGAGCGGGGTGGACGGGCGGCGCGGGCGGCACGGCGAGGAGCACGGCCGGCGGCGGCAGGTGCGGCGACGGTGGCGGCAGGTGCTGCGGCGGCAGGGGCGGGGGCGGCGCCTGCAAGGGGAGTGCGGCGGGCAGCGGCCGGGCCTCCGGAGGCACCAGCACCGTGCCCATGGCGTCCAGGGGCCGGTGCCCCCGGGTCTCGGTCCCCGGCAGGAGCGCGGGCTCCGGCAGCGGTGCGGTCTCCGGCAGGAGCGCGGGCTCCGGCAGCGGTGCGGTCTCCGGCAGGGGTGCGGCCTCCGGCCGGGGAGACACGGGCCCGTACCCGGGGGCGAGGTCCCAGTCCGCGTCCTGCTCCAGTCGCCGTACCCGCTCGATGACCATGTGGTCGCCCGCCACGCCATCGCCTCCTGTCACCACATGTGCCCGACCCCCCGCCAACCTCCTCAACGGCCCGGGGCGGCGAACCCGTTCAACTCCGGAACCCGCGACCCCGGGCAGGCCGGAGGAGGAAGGGGCAGGCAGGTCGGGCAGGAAGGGGAACCGGGCGGCGCCGTCAGGGCAGCGGCTGGTCGACCGCCGCGGCGACCAGGGCGGGCAGCTCGCGCATGTCGGCGAAGGTGCGGGTCCCCGGCCCGGCCAGCCAGTGCGCGGGGGTCAGCCCGCCGTGGAAGCCCAACGACCGCATGCCGGCCGCGCGGGCGGCCGCCACCCCGTACTTGCTGTCCTCGACCACCAGGCAGGCGGCCGGCTCCACGCCCATCGCCGCGGCGGCGTGCAGGAACAGGTCGGGGGCGGGTTTGCCGTTCTCCACGTCCTCGGAGCTGAAGATCCGTCCGGCGAAGCGCGGCAGCAGGCCGGTCCGCCCGAGGGTGGCGCGCAGCCGCGCGTGGCTGCTGGAGGAGGCCACGCAGTCCGCCGCACCGGCCCGCTCCAGCTCCGCCAGGGCCGCCACCACCCCCTCCACCGGGGCCAGTTCGGCGGCGAACGCCTCGTCGTAGAGGTGCTGGAAGCGCTTGTCCCAGCCGGGCTCCAGCGGCACGCTCGCGTGCGCCTCGACCTCGGCGGACATGAAGGCGTGCGAGCGGCCGAGGAAACGTTCGACGATCTCCTCCTGCGTCAGCGGCCACCCCACCGCTTTCAGGACCTGCTCGTCCACCCGGACCGCCAGGCGTTCGCTGTCGAGCAGCACGCCGTCGCAGTCGAAGATCACCAGTTCGACGGGAAGGGACATGCCCGCCACCCTACGGGCCGCCGCGCACGGGGCGGCGGCGGGGGGTGACGGGCAGTCGGCCCGGGGCACTCGGCCCGAGGAAGTCGGCCCGGCCTGCGGCTCAGTGCGGGTGACCCAGGTACGGGAAGGCGGGCAGCAGGTCGGTGTGCGGGCCGATGTGGTCGGTGGGCACCTTGCCGTCGGTCAGCATCGACAGTCGGGCGGAGGTGACGTCGTCGCTCAGCGTGCGCCCGTTCGGATAGCCGGCCGGGCGGGTGCGGTCGTAGCGCAGGACGTCCGGCAGGACCACGCGCAGCTGCGCCTCGGCCGCGTCCGTCGTGTACTCGCCGAAGTGCTGGAGAACGGCCGTCCACGGCTCGCGGTAGGTCTGCCAGTCCTCGGCCGGCTCCCCGGCGTTGTACGCGTCCTTGACGTCCTCCTCGTTGAAGTACGCCGTCAGCGACGGGTGCGCGCCGCGGTCCACCGACACCAGCCCGCCGTCCTTGCGCACGCTCACCCGCGCCCACACCCCGATCTGCGGCGCCTCGCCGAACTCCGCCTCCGGCGCCTCCAGCACGATGCCGAACACGTTCTTGTCCGCGCCCCAGTCGACACCCGTCCACCGGAACTTGGCGACGATGCCGTCCAGGTCGGCGAAGAACGGGTCGCTGCGCAGCCCCGCGCTCACCCGGTACGGGCCCGCCTCGACCACCGCCGGGGTGCCCGTGAAGCTCACCGGCGCCCCCGACACCAGCGGCGCGCCCGTCGCCTCGTGCCCGCGCGCCCCCTCGCCGGTGGCGCGCCGCACCGTCATGGTCTGCGGCCCGTCGGCCGGGTCGGAGAAGGTGAAGCTGAAGGCGAGGTCGGCCCGGTTGTCACCGTCGGTGTCGACGTTGATCCGGTACACCGCCTCCGGGTGGAAGGCCTGTCCGCCGGTCGGCGCGATCGGGTTCACGTTCATGATCAGCACGGTCCGGCCCGGCTCCGGCGAGGCGAAGGCGAACAGGTCGGTCAGGTCCAGGCGCGCGTCGCCGTCGGGCGAGCGCAGGTTCGGTCCGCTGAGGTGATGGGACAAGACGGTCTCCGGCTTCGAGTGCGTGCGTGCTTCGACATGCTCCGAGCGCAGCGAGCGTGCCGGGTACTCGCGTGCGTGCGTGCTTCGTACGGACGGCCCCGCCCCTGTGGCCATTGCTAGCACGCCCGCCCGCCCCCGGCCCGCCCGCTGCGCCGCGCGGGCGAGGAGCCCGGCGCCGGCCCTCAGCCCTGCGGGGCCGGCTCGCCGAGGAGCACCGGCAGGGTGCGGTGCCCGTCGGAGGTCAGCGAGTCGACGGGCCGCGGCTCGGTGTGTGGGGCGGGGGCGAGGCCGGGGAAGCGGTCGAAGAGCTTGCGCAGCGCGGTCTGCCCCTCCACGCGGGCCAGCGGGGCGCCGAGGCAGAAGTGCGGGCCGTGGCCGAAGGCGGGATGGTCCTTGGCGGGGCGGGTGACGTCGAAGTCCGCGCCGCTGTCGCCGTAGCGGGCGGGGTGGCGTCCGGCGGCGGCGTAGGGGGCGAGGACCGCCTCGCCCCGGGCGGTGGTCCGCCGGGCAGCTCGATGTCCTCCACGGCGTAGCGCAACGGCAGGTGGAGGGCCTGCGCCCGGCCGCCGCCGGCCCCGGGAGCGAACCCCGGGTGAGGCCGTCGGCGAAGCGGCCGCCGGCCCCGGGGCGAACCCGCAGGTGAGCCGCCGGTGCGTCAGGGACCTCCCGCACGGCGGGAATCCGCCGTCTGGTAGGGATGGGCGCCGTGAACACGAACCTCTTCTCCCCGCCAGCGGCCGCCGGGGCCGCCGCGATCCGCCGCCTCACCGGGCCCGGGTACCGGGCGCCGCTCCTGCTGGGGGCGGTGCTGGCCGTCGTGGCGGCGGCGCCGGGCGGATTCCCGCACTCGGCCGCGACGTTCCTGACGGCGATCACCGGGATGTTCGCGATGATCCCGCTCGCCGTGGTCCGGGTGTTCCCGGTGCCGGTGGGGGTGCTGCTGCTCGCCCTGGCCGTGGCGGTTACGGTCGCCTCGCCCGCCGCGCGCCGCCGGGTGCGGCGCTTCCACCGGCCCGGCAACAGCGCACTGCTGGGCGGTCTCCTCGCCTCGGCCGCGGTCGTCGCGGGCTCCAGCGTGCCGGGCCTGGACTACGGCCTGGGCGGGGCGGGCCTGGCGGCACTGGTCGTGCTGCCGTTCGCCTGGACCGCCCGGCAGCTGATGCTCACGGCGAACGGGCGGACGGCGAACGCTGCGGCGCCGAACGCTGCGGCGCCGAACGCTGCGGCGCCGAACGGACCGACGGTGTTCGGCCCGGCGAACGGCCTGACGAATGGCCTGACGGCAAACGGCCCGACAACGAACGGCCCGACGGCCGTCGGCCGGACGGCCGTCGGCCGGACGGCCCGCGCCGGGAACGCCCCACGGCCGCGCGGCCCGTGGCGCTGGGCGCTCGTGCCACTGGCGGCCGTCGCCGCGGTGACGCTGGCCGGCTCCGAGGTGCCCCGCGAGGCCCGGCTCGCGCTGGCCAGGCCCGCCCTGACCGCCGCCGCCGAGCAGGCCCTCGACGGCGGCACGGCCCGCGACGCCTCCGGCTGGATCGGCGGCCTGCCCATCAGCAGCGCCGAACTCGTCGGCGGCGGCGTCAAGTTCACCGTCTCCGGGACGGGCGTGTTCGCCGCGCACGGCTACGCCTACTTCCCCTCGGGTGTCGCAGTCCCTCTCGGGTACACCCCGGTCGGCGGCCACTGGTACGAGTGGTCGGGGCCCGACCACTTCTGACCTCGGAGGCTGCGTGCCACTTCCGTGGAGGCGCGCTACTTCGAGTGGGCCGCCTGGTCCGCCGCGTCGCAGGCTGCGCCGCCTGCCGCCCGGACGACGGGCGTGGTGTGCCGGGCGATCAGGGCGCGCAGCGCGTCGGGGGAGGAGGTGCCGCGCTTGGGCAGGGTGAGGAGGCAGTTGCCGCTGCTGTTCAGCACCACGAACAGGCGCTCGGTCTCCAGGGAACGCGGGACCCGCGTCCAGGGCAGGACGCGGGTGCCGCGCGCGTCGGTGACGCTCACCCCGGTGGCGTCCACCACCGCGCGGTACTCGCCGCCGCGCCGGGCGGCCCGCCGCTGCGCCGAGAAGACCTGGTAGCGCGGCGCGAGCAGGGCCAGTGCCACGAGCGCGGCGGCCGTCAGCGCGTCCGGGACGCCCGCCTCGCCGTCGGCCGCCTTCAGCACGCCGCCGAGCGCGGCGATGACGGCGGGCACCCACACCAGCACCCGCACCAGCCGACCCGCGGTGGTGTGCCGGGCCTGGGCGGCGAACGCCTCCCGGAAGTCCTCGGCCGTCGGCGCGTACGCCAGTTCCACCCGTTCCTGCTCCACCGCTTGTTCTCCTCGATCCGCTGTCCGGATGATCCACTGTCCGGAGCGGCGGATCCCAGCAAGGGGCCGGCCCGGCGGAACCGGGCGGTCACCTCCGTGACCAGCAGCTTTTCACTTTCTTGCGCCCGCATGCCGCCACCGGGCCCACCCGGTACCCGTGCCCGGCCGGTCACGGCCCGGACACCCTGCTGCCCGCCCGGGCGACCCCGGGGTCGCCCGGCAGCCGCAGTTCCTCGGCCGGCCCCTGGTGCAGCGGCGCCGCGACCGCACCGGTGCCGCCGAAGCAGACCAGCGGCCCGCCCGCCGTTCCTCGGCCCGCGCTACCGTCGCGGCGAGTCCCCCGTCCAGGGCGTGTTGTGAAAATGATCGAGTCGCCGCCTGGCAGCTCACAACCCGCGAATGGCTTCGGCCAGGTCAGGGCCGTAGGAAGCCCAGCAAATGACTGAGCCGTCGGGGTCGAGCTGCCCCATGAACCAGCCTTCACCAACTCTTGCAAGGCACATGTCATAGCTGTGGAAGGCAATGATGACGTCGGGCTGGAGGACGTCATAGTCGGCGAAGCCGTGCTGTTCGACGACGACGAGTCGTTCAAGCGAGAGCAGATCCGCTTTGGCGTCATCCGATGCGGAGCGGACCTGCTCGATCGTCCATCCGTCGGGAAGAAGTGCGTTCACTGCCGCATGGTCGCAACGAACGGCGTCTCACAGCCATTCGTTAATTGCGGCGACCGACACGGTCGCCTTGATCCACTTTCGCAACAGGCCCTGATGCTGCTCCGCCGAAGTCCGTGGAGGGGTGTTGGGTCGGGCCGCGTAGTCGTCGGTGAGGATGGTGCAGGTGCAATGGTCGCCTGTGCAGGGGGTGCCGGTCTCGGCGCCGTAATGCCCGAGACCGGCCATGAGGTGGAGTACCTCCGCACGTTCCTGCGCGCCGAGAACGGGGAGCGTCGCAGAGGGCGGCAACTGCTGCCGGACGGTCGGATCATCGTCCACGTCACCGATGACCTGTGCGTCAATGAACAAGGTGTAGAGGGGATGCTCGGGAAAGTCGTTGAGTCGCAGGACCCACCAGCGTCCTTCGGCCCGGGCCGCGTAGCAGAAGACACCTGTGCCGGTGTCGCGCCACGTGGCCTCCGGGGGCAGCGCGGGGAGAGGAATCATGCCCGCATTGTCCGGGCTGCTGTGCCGGACAGGGACCGGCCGGTGGGGTCGCCCAGGTACGAAGCGCAGGCGCAGTCGAGGGCCTCTTCGGGGGAACCAACGGGCAGTCCACTGGGCGGAATGTCGTCCTTGTGGCTGTCGCTGCTGGCGAGGTAAAGGGCGAAGCCCCGGGTGTGCGGTACGCCGGTGAAGCGCAGGCGGCACAGGAGCTGAGGTTCCTGGGCGGTCAATTCGGCTGCTACGTAGCCGAATCCGGATCGGAGGCGGACCGTGATGGCGTTCACGTGCGGCCGGGGTTCGCGGGCGTGGCGGTTCAGGCGCCGGCGCAGGTGGTGCTGCATCGATTCCGGTGGGTTCTTCGGCACGGGCCCATCCTGCCGGGTGTGGCGTCGGCGGGGGCCGGTCGTTGTCGGTCGGGTCTGCGTGCTGTCGTTCGTGGCGGCTCTTCCGTGCCTGGCACGTCGGTTCACCGGTCCGTCCGTCACACGTGCCGCGGCCGGCCGCCCTGTGCCGCCCGTGCCGCGCATTTCGACTGCCTTGCTGGAAGGCGCTGTGAGGAAGGAGTTTTGACGATCTGTCTGGATGCGGGCGGATGGATCTTCCGTTCGGGCAACGTGCGGGAGTGGGAAGTCGGACCGGCCGACTTCCCACTCC
>NZ_JBHWCL010000127.1:0-26359 GCF_042735125.1 Kitasatospora sp. NPDC059599
GGCCGGGGCCGCGAGGGAACGTCAGTCCTCGGCGGAGCGGCGGCGGGAGAGCGCGACCAGCGCCGCGCCCGCGGCCAGGGCCGCGGCGGCACCGCCGGCCTCCCAGCCGATCCCGTCGGTGCCGGTCGCGGCGAGCGCACCTGAGCCCGAGCCCGAGCCCGAGCCGACGACGGTGATCCCGGCGCCCGTGCCGGTGGTGGTGGTCTCGGTGAAGCCGGCGGGCTGGACGGTCTGCGGCTGCTGCGCGCCCTGGCCCTGCTGTCCGGTGCCCTGCTGTCCGGCGCCCTGTCCGGGGGTGCCGGTGCCGGAGCCCGCCGCGGCGGCCTCGTCCTCGGCACGGGCCTTGGCCCAGCCGTCCGTGAGGAAGGCCGTGATGTCCGCGTCGCTGCCCTCCAGGGCGGCCCTGGCGGCCTTGCGCACGGCCGGCCCGCCGCTCTCGGCGAGCTGGGAGACCTTGATCCGGTTGTCCTCGGCGCGCAGCTTCGGGAGTTCGACCTCCAGGAACTTCCGCAGGTCGGCGGCGGTGCCGTTGAGGGCCTTCTGGGCGCCCTCGGCGGTGTGACGGCCGGTCTCCTTGTTCGCGAGGATGACCAGGATCGCGACCCGGTCGTCCTCGGCCTGGGCGGCGGGCCAGCCCTCGGTGAGGAACTTCAGGATCGCCGCGTCGTCGCCGTCCATCGCCTTGTTGGCGGCCTCGCGCACGGCCCGGCCGCCGGAGGCCATGATCTGGCTGACCTTGACGCGGTTGTCGTCGCCCCGCTGCTTGGCCAGGTCGACCTCCAGGAAGTGCCGCAGGTCGGCGGCGGTGCCCTTGAGCGCCTTCGCGGCCGCCTCGCGCACACCGGGCCCGCTGTCCTTGTCTGCCAGGATGCGCTCGACCTCGGCGCGGTCCTGGTCCTCGGCGCGGGCGACGTACTGACCGGTCTTCAGGAACGCGGCGATGTCCTCGTCGGTGCCGTTGAGGGCGGCCTTGGCGGCCTTCTGCACGGCCGGACCGCCGGTGCCGAGGATCTGGAAGACCCTCACCCGGTTGTCGGTCTTCCGCTGCTGGTCGAGCTCGACCGTCAGGAAGTGCCGCAGGTCGGCGGCGGTGCCCTTGAGCGCCTTCTCGGCGGCCTCGCGCACTCCACGCCCGGTCTCCGGGTCCGCCAGGATGCGCTGGATCTCGGCGCGGTCCTGCTTCTCCTGGTCGGTGACGCCGGTGTCCTTGGCCGTCTCCTTGCCAGTGTCCTTCGCCGTCTCCCCGGCGGCGGTGTCGGGCGCGGAACCGGAGGCGGTGTCAGGGCCCGAGACACCGGCCGGCTGCGGGGCCGCGGAGGCCGTGGAGGGGAAGAGGACGGCGGGGGCCAGGACTGCGGCCGCGACGACGGCGGACACCCGGGGCAGCTTCAATGCAGCAGACCTTACTTCGCGTGAGGACCAGGAACCCGGACAGCATAGATCGTCTTTTACGATTCCCATACCAAATAAATCCAGACCCTCAACAGCACCTCCCCACCGCCGCGTTGCCCCGCCCGGGCCGTGGATAGGGTGGGGCCGGTGAGCTTCCATCTCGTCGTCGGACACGGGCCCGCCGGGGCCGCCACCGCCCGCCTACTGGCCGGACAGGGCCAGGAGGTCAGGGTCGCCACCCGCTCCGGAGCCCCCGCCCACCAGCCCGTCGAAGGCGTCGAACACCTCGCCGTCGACGCGAGCGACCCCGCGGCCCTCGCCCTGGCCGCGCGCGGCGCCGCCGCCATCCACGGCTGCGCCGCACCGCCGCTGCCGCAGTGGACCACCCACTGGCCCGCCCTGGCCTCCTCGTTGTGCGCGGCGGCCGAGGAGAGCGGCGCGGTGCTCGTCATGCTCGGCAACCTGTACGGCTACGGGCCGCAGGCCGATCCGTCCCGCCCGATGACCGAGGACCTGCCGCTCGCCGCGACCGGCCCCAAGGGCCGGGTCCGGGCGGCCGCCTGGGAACAGGCCCGGGTGCTGCACCAGGCCGGACGGATTCGGGCCGTGGAGGTGCGCGCCTCGGACTTCTTCGGCCCCGGCGTCACCGACGGCGGCCACCTGGCCTCCCGGGTGCTGCCCGGCCTGCTCAAGGGCCGCTCCGTCGCGGTGCTCGGCGACCCGGACGCCCCGCACAGCTGGACCTACCTGCCGGACGTGGCACGGGCGTTGGCCGAGGTCGCGGGCGACGAGCGGGCCTGGGGCCGGGCCTGGCACGTGCCCACCGCCCCCGCCATACCGGTGCGCGCGATGGTCGAGCGCCTGGCCGCCGAGGCCGGCACCGCCCCGGTCACGGTCCGCCGACTGCCCCCCGCCCTGCTCGCCGCCGCCGGACTGTTCTCCCCGCTGCTGCGCGAACTGCGCGAGACCCGCTACCAGTTCGACCGCCCGTTCGTCATGGACTCCACCGCCTACGAGACGGCGCTCGCGGTCCGGGCGACGCCGCTGGACGAGCAGGTCACGGCGACGGTCGCCTGGTGGCGCGAGCGGCTGGGATCCTGACGGGAGGTCAGTGCCTGAGCGAGTCCGCCCCCCGGTAGCCGGCCGGCACACCCTCGACCAGGATCGCGTCGGCGACCATGTGCCGGGTGCGCAGCGGCAGGATCTCCCGGTAGGCGGGCGACTGCCACCAGGCGCGGGCCCGTTCGATGTCGGGGAACTCGATGACGATCGTCCCGGCCGTTCCCCAGCGGCCCTCCACCGTCTCGGACGGGCCGCCGTGGACGAGGAAGCGGCCGCCGAACGGGTCGAGGGTGGCGTCGATGCGCTCCAGGTACTCGACGATGTCGGGGCCGAACTCGACCGAGTGGACCTGGGCGATCGCGTAGGCGGTCATGGGGTGCTCCTGGGGCTCGTCGCGGGCGTTTCCGTCTGACGTCCCCGACAGTAGGACGGGGGTGGCGGCGGCCGAATCCGTCACGTATCGGTAGGCCCTACGTACGAGGCCGGCGAGCGGCTCGGGAACCCTCGTCCTACCCCCGGCGTGGCAGCCGGAAGCCCCGCACGGCCACAGCCCGTGCGGGGCACCCCCGTTGCTCAGCCCGCCGGAAACTCCCCATCCTTGACCCCCGCGAGGAACGAGGACCAGGCATTGGCCGGGAAGAGCAGGGCCGGCCCGTGCGGGTCCTTCGAGTCACGGACTGCCGTGCCACTCAGCACCGACTGCCGGACCTCCACGCAATCGTTCGCCTGGGCGCTGTAGCTGCTCTTCTGCCACTCATCGCCAGCGACCGCTGTTGGAAGCTCTGCCACTTCGATGCAATCGCCGCCCTGCCCGCTGTAACTGCTCTTGCGCCACAGAACGTTGCCGAGGTCCGATGCGAGCATGTCCCACCCTCCGATGGCCGACGGTGGCACAGCTACCACCGCACCCGAACATTCCTGCCGAGACCTGTCTACCCGTCCGCGAGCTCTCCGGCCTTCACGCTGCCGACGAAGGCAGCCCACGCCTCTGCGGTGAACCGGAGGGTCGGACCACTCGGATCCTTCGAGTCCCGGACAGCCGTGCCGCTCGGCACCGGCCGCCGGACCTCCACGCACTCGTTCGCCTGGGCGCTGTAGCTGCTCTTGTACCAACCCCGAGCGCCGCTCTCCGGCACAGTCACGTGCTCACACCTCTTCTGGTCTCATCGTCATGTCGCCGCAGCGATGGCCGCGATCATATCCAGCGACTCCTTGGGGTTGAGAGCAGCAGATCGCAAGTACTCGAAGACCAACCCGTAGCCATCCAGTTCGCCCTGCTGTTCCAGATAGTGGCTGCTCGTCAGTGTCTCCAGAAACACGGCTCCGGCGGTAGGCGAGTCGGAGAAGCCGTACATCACAAAGGCACCACACGCCCCTGCAGTCGCGCCGACGCCCAACGGCACCACCTGCAAGGTGACGTTGGGAAGCTGCGCCATCTTCGTCAAGTGCTCCAGCTGCTCCCTGTGAACCTCCGCCCCTCCCACCGGACACGTGAGCGCAGGCTCCCAGATGATCGCCCAGAACCGGGCCGGATCCGGCTTCGCGAGGACTTCCTTTCGCTCCATCCGGATCTCGACCAGCTGATCGATGCGCTCCGGTCGCACTGCAGCCGGATTGGCTTCCAGTAGCGCTCTGGCATAGCCCTTCGTCTGCAGCAGGCCGGGAACGACCATGGTCTGCCACATGCGGATGTACCGGGCATCGTCCTCCAGCCCGAGGACATCGACGTAGGCCGAGGGAATCGTGTCGCCGTAGTCGTGCCACCATCCGCGCTTCTTGCTGTCCCTCGCCAACCCCTCAAGACCATCGCGCTCCTTGCCGGTCACCCCGTACAGGTCCAGCAGGATCCCGAGGTCCAGTCGGCGAACGCCGGACGCGCCGGTCTCTATACGGCTGATCTTGGCGCGGGAGCAGGCGAGGGCCTGCGCCGCGTCCTCCGTCCCCTTGTTCACGGCTTCGCGAAGGCGGCGAAGCTCCGAGCCGAGTCGGCGGGCACGGACGGTCGGCTTCGGTTCATCGGCCATGCGCAAGTCCTCTCACCTGACGAACCCAGTCTGCCTTGTGACGATTCGTCAATCCAGCGTAGCCACACCTGCATCGTTGCAGAAGTACCGCTTGCAGGTTGCACCACCACAGGTGCATGCTACCTGGAGTAGTGAGCACTGCCACACAGCGTGATCATGGCGGGCTCATCACCCGGGCATTCCCATGCCTCCCTCGGCCGTCTTCACCCCGCACACTCCGGAGGTGGCTCCGCCATGCCTGCACCCGATTCCCCCTCCCCCTCCCCCACCGAGAGGACCTGCCGGCTGCCCCGGCGTCCGACCTCCCCCGGGGTCGCCCGGCAGCGGCTCCGCGACTTCCTCGCCCCCTTCGCCGTCGGGGAACTCCTCCTCCCGACCGGCGAGTTGCTCGTCAGCGAGCTGGTCACCAACGCCGTCCAGCACACCCGCGTCCCGCGCGACCGCCTGATCCACGTCCGCTTCCACCTCGCCCCGGACGACACCCTCCGCATCGAGGTGCACGACGCCGACAACGAGAAGCCCGCGCTGCGCGACGCGCCCGTCTGTGCCGAGACCGGCCGGGGCCTGCTCCTCGTCCACGAGTTGGCCCGCAGCTGGGGCTGTTCGCCGCGCGAGGGCGGCATCGGCAAGTTCGTCTGGTGCCTCGTCACCCCCGAGGGGGCCGCCGCGTGACCACCGTCGTCCGGGCCGCGATCACCGGCATCATGCCGCCCGTCCTCTTCCCCAGCCTCGACGTGGCCCTGCCCGTCCTGTGGGAGCACGTCCGCAGGCTCCCCGTCCGCGAGGCCCACCGGGACTTCATCCGGATCTGCATCGGCCCCGGCGGCGGCCAGGGCGTCGCCCGCCGCCTCGCCCAGGACGGCAGCTGGAGCACCACCCTCTACGTCGGCGACATGACCGACTGGACGGCCCACCCGATCACCATCACCACTCACCAAGCCTGAACGCCCCCGTCCCCGCCCGGCGTTCACGCCGGACGGGGACGGAAAGCCTGCTCACGCCAAGCCTCCGGGTGTCGCACTGGTCCAAGGTGGTCCGCTCCCGACGCACCGTCGGCCTTGCGACGTGATCGCATCTACGGCGCGTGAAGCTCAGGAACCCAGACGGGTGCAGAAGAATTCCGGAACGCAAGGTCGCCCAGCTCGCTGTTCTCGCCGGTGACCACCTGCAGAAGGAATTCCGCCATGCCCATGTCGTACCGACTCCAAGCCTTCGGAAATCTTCCCCTGCGCCAAACGACGACAGGCCAGCGGTCCGGATCCTCCGCCTCTGTCAACCAGAAGCAGAAGTCGCCGTTGTGGTTTCCCGCCCACGTCAGCAATCCGCCCGGCTCAGGATGGATCCGATACGGGCACAGGTCGAAGGACTCCTCTCGCATGGCTCTGAACTGAGGGCCGATGTCCTCGGAGGTTCGCCGGACCATACCGGCCATCCCGCCATCCGCAGCCGCCCCGCCGGGACGCGGCAGCGGGTCCAGGACACCGAGGTCACCCCGAACCTCCCCTGACCCGAAGGTCTCTACGAACTCGCGGTAGTCCGCGGGAAACCGGATTCCGACCTTCCCTGGGGCCTCCTCCCAGGGAACATCGGGAATCCCCTCTGGAACCACCCAGTCGGACAGTCGCACGAGCTCCCTCACCGCGTCACGCACGTGGATACCACCTCGCAATCTCAGTAACCGGCTTCAAGGTTGTGCCCACCCTTCTCGTTGTAGACCTCCCTCTCGTCATAGTCGATGAGAACTCCCCTGGGATTCCAGACGTGAATCTCGAATCTGTACCTGAAGGGAATCATGCTTCCCTGGTACAGGTAGTCCGGCACCACCGACATCTGCACAATGTTCTTGTCCAGCTGCTTGTTCACCATCGTCTGGATGCTCGTCATATCCCCGACATTGACAGGAGTGGTCCAGCACGGCGACAGATTCGCCTGGATCCCCCTGCCTCCCAGGGCATCCGGAATCAAGTGGCAGCTGTTGACCAGAAACTTCGTGTCCACGCCCGGAAACAGCCGCTTGGCCCTCAGCTTGGCCTCGGCCATCCCAGGGCTGTCGGGGTCGGCTCGGGTACCATCCGCGGTCGCTCCGTACATGCACGCAGTAGCACCAAGGGCTTGCCCTCCTCTCTTGACCGGAGAGTAGTAGGTCCATCCACCGGACGCGCCGTTGTCATCGGCATCAATGGGACGCCGGTTCAGGCAGGTGGGGCCGCCCTTCTCGTCCGGCTCGGTGTCCGGTGCGGTGCTCTGGTCCGGCTGAGGGCCGGGGGCGGCCGCGACGACGGTCGGGGTGACGTTCTGCTGGACCGTCAGCATCGCCTGGAGGTCGGCGGAGCTATAGGAGGCCGTGATGACGTTGAGGGCCTGCTGGGGGTTCGGCGGGGTCCAGTCGAGCTGGGGCGCGGGGTGCTCGACGGCTGCCGTGGTCTTGTCGAACGGGGCCTTGGGGGGCTCCGGGTGGAAGACGGCGGGGCGCGCGGGCGGGGTGGACCGGCGGCAGGTGGTGCAGCCACCGCCCGAGGACTGCGAGCTGCCTCGGCCCGCGGGCCTCCAACCGTCGGCGACCGGCTGGCCGGTCGGGTTCTGCGGGGAGGAGGACGACGAGGAGTTGGACCTCGCTCGCTCCCGGGCGTCCCGCTTCTCCAGCCAGTACTCGCTGAGGTCGTAGGAACCGTCCGCCGTCGCGCCGTAGTACCCGACGTAGCCCGACGGATTGGTGTAGTTCGCGGTGTAGCGGTTGTTGGTCGGGGCCTTCCCGGTGTACGTGTTGAGCTGGTCGGCGTATGCCTGGGAGGCCTTGGGCTTGCCTGCGGTCTGGCCCGGCTTGATGGTGACGGTGCCGTCGAACTTGCCGCTGCCGAACTGGACGCCCTTGTTGCCGTTGTTGGCGGGTGCCCGCTGGCCAGTGACGGGAGCGGGGGCGGGCCTTGCGCCACCACCGGCGCCCCCACCGCCGCCGCCGGCTCCGGCCTTGGGCACCTCGTGCCCCGTGGGGTCGATGCCGTTCAGCGGGCTGCCGTTGGCGTAGGTGTAGCGGTTGGCCCGAGCGGAGGACGTCGGGTCCAGGAGGTAGGAGTCACGGCTGGTGAAGCCTCCGGTGCCGGGGCGGTACCAGCGGGCGGCCATGTTGACGTCGCCGCTGGCGGGGTCGGTCCAGCCGCTCTGGTAGCCGAGGCTGGTGCCGGTGCCGCTGGTGGCGGTGGGCTTGCCGAAGGGGTCGTAGGTGGTGGAGCCGGTGACGGTGGTGCCGTTGGTGTCGAGGGTCGCGGTGACGTCGGTGTGCTGGTCGGTGCGCAGGCGCACGCTGCTGGTGGCGTTGGCGGCCCCGAGGAGGTTGCCGGCAGCGTCGCGGGCGTAGGTCCAGGTGCCGTCGTTGGTCAGGTTGTTGGAGCCGCCGTCGTAGGTGAAGCGGGCGGCATTACGGCTGGTGACCCGGTCGAGGTCGTCGTAGGTGTAGCTGGTGGTGCCTTCGGTGATCAGGCGGCCGAAGGCGTCGTCGGCAAGGGTGTCCTGCTTGGTTCCGGTCGTGACGGCGGCCAGGGTGCCGCGCGCGGTGTAGCGGTAGGTGCTGGTGCCGTCCGTGAGCAGGCGGTTGCGCTCGTCGTAGGTGGCGGTCGCAGTGCCGTTCCCGGTGCGGTTGCCGGCGGCGTCCCACGTGTAGGCGGCGCTGGTGCCGTCGGCAGTCCAGGAGGTGAGCCGGTCAGCCAGGTCGTATCCGTAGCGGTTGTCCTTGACCGGGTCGGTGGCGGCGCCGCTGACGGTCTTGCGGGTCAGGCGGTTGTCGAGGTCGTACTCGTAGGCGGTGCCTGCGAGCGGCGTGCCGGCACCGCCGACGGCCAGGAGCTGGTCGCCGGTGAGGCGGCCTAGCGGGTCGTAGCTCAGGCGTCGCTCGGACTTGACCTGGTCCTTGGTGGCGTCGAGGGGGTCGGCCTGGATGTACCACTGCTTGCTCAGACGGCCGTCGCCGTCGTAGCCGTACGAGTTCTTGGTCTTCAGCTTGGGGTTGTCGGCCCAGTCGAGCTGTCCGTCGGCCTTGTAGCCGAAGACGGTCCGGCCGGTGTCCTGGTCCTGGTGCTTGGTGACGTGACCGTCGGCGTCGTACTCCCAGGTCTGGGCGGGCGTCGTCAGGTCGGCGCCGGCCTTGATGAGCAGACCGCGGTCGTTGTACGCGTAGTTCTGGCCGTTCAGGGCCGAGGAGTTGTGCCGGATGAGGTGCCCGGCCTTGTCGTAGGCGAGGTCCCGGTCGGCGGTGTCGGCCTCCGCTCCGGTGCCGCTCTCGTGCGCCAGGCGGCCGAGCGGGTCGTAGGTGCTGGTGCGCACCACGCCGCCAGGTTCGGTGCTGCGCACGGCCTGGCCGGCGATGTCGTAGGCGGTGGTCCAGGTGCGGTCGGCGGCGGCCGGGTTGGCCGCGGTGGCGGGCTCGACGGTGGATTCCGGCAGGCCCCAGGTGTTGACGGTGTAGACGGTGGTGTTGCCCTTGCCGTCGGTCAGACGGGTGCGGTTGCCTGCCGCGTCGTAGCCGAAGGTGGTGGTGATCGTCTGGCCGGTGGCCACCGGTTCGGTGAGCTTCACGGCGCGGCCGAGCGCGTCGTAGGCGGTGCTGGTGACGGCGCCGGTAGTGGGGCTGGTGGTGGTGAGGACCTGCCCTTCCAGGTCGTGGGCGGCGGTGGTGGTGCGCAGCACGGTGCCGGCCGGGTCGAGGTCGTCGGTGGCGGCGGGGTTGCCGAGGGCGTCGTAGCGGATGCGTACGGATTCGCCGAGGGGGGCGGTTGCGCGCACGGTGCGGCCGACCCCGTCGTACTCGCTCTTGCTGACGCGTCCGACGGGGTCGGTGCTGGTGACGGTCTCCCCGGCGGGGTTGTAGGTGGCGCTGCTGGTGTTGCCGGCCGGGGTCGTGAGGGTGGTGAGGTTGCCGGCGTCGTCCCAGGTGAATGTGGTGGTCAGGTTCTGGGGGGTGGGCTGGCGTTCGACGGTGGTGGCGGTGAGGGTGCGGCCGAGCTGGTCGTAGGTGGCCTCGGTGCGGGCGCCGAGCGGGTCGGTGGCGGACAGCTGGAGCCCGGTGGGGGTCCAGGTGGCGGCCCAGGTGGGCGGGTTGTCGTCCACCGGGGGCTGGAGGCTGCCCACGGAGTTGGGGTCGACGCGCTGGACCTGGTGGCTCAGGCGGTCGTAGCCGAAGGTGGTGCGCCGCCCGGCCGGGTCGGTGGTGGCGGTGACGCGGGAGAGCTTGTCGTACTCGACGCGGCTGACCGGGGTGAGCGCGGTGGTGGAGCCGGGCGGGGTGTAGGAGGGCAGCCGGGTTTCGGTGACACGGCCGAGCGGGTCGACGGCCACCTTTGCGACCTGGCCGAGCGGGTCCTTGGCGGAGGTCGCTTCGCCGAAGGCGTTGTAGCCGGTGGTGGTGGTCGGGCGGACGGTGGTGGCGGCCGCGCCGCCGGATTCGGCGGCGACCGGCGGGGCGGTGACGGTGGTCTGTCGTCCGAGGACGTCGTACTGGTAGGTGCCGGTGTAGGCGGCCGGGTCGGCGCCGGGGGCGTTGCCGTTGGGGGAGGTGGCGGCGGTGAGCAGGCCGCGCTGGTCGTAGCTGAAGGTGGAGACGGCAGCGGGGCCGCCGCTGGAGGAGGCGAGCTGGCTGCGGGTCAGACGGCCTACGGTGTCGTAGGTGTTGGTCTGGACGCTGTTCTCGGTATCGCTGACCTTGAGGGTGCTGGTGGTGACGCGGTCGTCGGCGTCGTAGCCGAGGGTGGTGGTGCGGGCCAGGCCGGCCGGGTCGAGGACGGTCTGGGTGACGCGTCCGGAGGGGTCGATGGTGCGCGCGGTGGTGGTGCGTCCGCCGCCGGTGGTCTGCTTCACGAGGTGGCCGGCGCCGTCGTACTCGTCGGCTTCCAGGACGATCGGGCGGGTGCTGCCGTCGGACTGGGTGACGTTCTGGGCGGTGACGGTGGCGGGCAAGCCGTCGTCGTAGTAGGTGTAGCCGGTGACGGCGCCCATGGCGTCGGTGAGGGAGGCGAGGCGGCCGGCGGGGTCGTAGGCGCGGGATTCGACCGTGAGGTCGCGCACGCCCTTGCCGTCGCCGTCCCAGCCCTTGACGACGGTGGTCGCGGGCTGGCTGCGCGGGGTGTAGGTGTGAGTGGTGACCTGGCCGAGCGGGTCGGTGACGGTGGTGAGGCGGCTGAGCGCGTCGTAGCCGTAGCGGGTGACGCCGCCCATCGCGTCGGTGTCGGTCTCCACGCGGCCGGCGCTGTCGTAGCTGCTGGTGGTGGTGCGGGTGCCGTCCAGGCCGGCGATGTCGGCGGTGGTGCTGCCGGTGGGGCGGCCGTCGGCGTCGAAGGTGGCGGTCACCTTGGTCTGGTGGGTGTCGCCGGTGACGGCGTCGGTGACCTTGGGGCCGGTCTGGGTGGTCTGGCGGCCGAGTTGGTCGTACGCGTAGGTGGTGGTGACGCCGGTGGGCTGGGCGTCGGAGGTCTCGGTGGTCCAGGTCTTGCGGCCGGCGGTGTCGTAGCCGTAGGTGAGGGTGAGTCCGCTGGGCGCGGTGGTGCGGGCCAGGTCGCCGGTGGAGTAGTAGGCGTAGCTGGTGACGGCGCCGCCGGCGGTGGTTTCGCTGGCGAGCAGGCCGGCGGGGGTGGTGCCGCCGCTGTAGGCGGGTTCGGTGCCGGTGGTGTAGCCGGTGCGGGTGGTGCGGCCGTCGGGGCGGGTGGTGGATTCGGGCAGGCCGAGGGTGTTGTAGGCGACGGTGGTGCGGTAGGTGGTGTCGCCGGGCCCGGCGGAGCGGGCGTCGCGGGTCTCGGTGGGTTTGTCGTTGCGCGGGTCGCGCGGGTCGTCCTTGTTGAGGAAGTAGCCGGTGTAGGAGGTCCAGCAGGAGTTGGCGTCGCGGCAAGTGGTCATGGAGACGGTGTTGCCGCGGGCGTCCTGGCCGCTGACGGTGGAGTGGCCGTTGGGGTCGGTGACGGTGTGGACGAACCCGCCGGTGTCGTAGGTGTAGCTGGTGGTGTTGCCGGCCTCGTCGGTGCGGGAGATGAGGCGGTTGCCGCGGGTGGCGTCGTGGATGTCGGTGCTGGTGTTGCCGACGGGGTCGGTGAGGGTGACGCGGGCGGCGAGTTCGGTGGCGGAGGAGTCGGAGCGGGCCTGGTAGTGGGCGGCGACGCGTTCGGCGCTCAGCGGGTGCTGGTAGAGGGCGACTTCGTCGATCTGGCCGTTCAGCCAGGACCATCCGCCGTTGCCACCGGGCCAGTTCCCGACGTAGCCATGTCCTCGGGAAGTTCACCGGGGGCGGGTGCCGCGCCGGGGCGCCCGGAGCCGTCGTTCGCGCTGGTGGCGGTGGTGGTGGCGTCGTGGCTGCGGCCGTCGGCGTTGCCCTGCTGCTGCGCGGGGCGCGGGCCGGGGTCAGCGGGCGCGGTGTCGGCGGCCCGGCGCAGCAGGGTCTCGGCGGCGGCAGATCCTTCCGCTGTTCCGAGGACGACCATGGTCATGGCCAGCAGGATTGCCAGGGGACGGCGCAGCACTCGGAAACCCACCAGACGTTCAAGGGAGAGCAAATGAAACGGCAGTAGATATATCTGACCGTCAGTAGACAGATAAAGAGACAAATATCCCCTTGTGCGGAAGGTCACATCCCAAAGTCGGCGATAGCTCGGAGAGTGGGGAACCGATCACCCCAGGTGATCGAACCCGGGCCGCCCCGCCCGGTTAGGCTCGGCGGGGACGGGTTCTCCAGGCCGGAAGGCGGGTGTGCGCATGCTCGGGTACGACGCGGACGGGTTCGTGCGGGACGGGGTGGCGCACCGGGTGGTGGCCGGGGCACTGCACTACTTCCGGATCCACCCCGACCTGTGGGAGGACCGGCTGCGGCGGGTGCGGGCGCTGGGGGTGAACACGGTGGACACCTACGTGCCGTGGAACTTCCACGAACTGCCCGACGGCCGGGTCGACTTCACCGGCTGGCGGGACGTGGCCCGGTTCGTGCGGCTGGCCGGCGGCATGGGGCTGGACGTGATCCTGCGCCCCGGACCGTACATCTGCGCGGAGTGGGAGGGCGGCGGCCTGCCGGCCCGGCTGCTGGCGTTGGAGGGGCTGCGGCTGCGCTGCGCGGACCCGGCGTACCTGGCGGAGGTGGACGGCTGGTTCGATGCGCTGGTGCCCGAGCTGCTGCCGCTGCTGGCGAGCCGGGGCGGGCCGGTGGTCGCGGTGCAGGTGGAGAACGAGTACGGCAGTTACGGCGACGACACCGCGTACCTGCGCCACCTGCGCGACGGGCTGGAGCGGCGCGGCGTGGACTGCCTGCTGTTCACCACCGACGGCGCCCACGACACCATGCAGCAGGGCGGCGCCCTGCCCGGGCACCTGGCCACCGTGACCTTCGGCTCGCGCGCCCCCGAGCGGCTGGCGGTGCTGCGCCGCCACCAGCCCGAAGGGCCGCTGACCGCCATGGAGTTCTGGATCGGCTGGTTCGACCGGTGGGGCCTACCGCACCACGTGCGCGACGCGAAGGAGACCGCCGAATCGCTGGACGAGCTGCTGGCCACCGGCGCCTCCGTCAGCCTCTACATGGCCCACGGCGGCACCAACTTCGGCCTGTGGTCGGGCGCCAACCACTCCGGCGCGCACCCGCTGGACGCCGGGTACGAGCCGACCGTCACCAGCTACGACTACGACGCGCCGATCGGCGAGGCCGGCGAGCTGACCGCGAAGTTCCACGCGCTGCGCGAGGTCATCGGCCGGTACCTGCCGCTGCCGCAGGACGAACTGCCCGCCCCCGCACCCCGGGTGGCGCCGCAGCGCCTGGAGCGGGCGGACGGCCGGGCGGCCCTGCTGGAGAGCCTGGACGCGCTGTCGCAGCCGGTGGAACGGGCCGCGCCGCTGCCCATGGAGCAGCTCGGACAGTCCCTGGGCCTGATCCACTACCGCACCCGGGTGCCCGGCCCGCGCCCCGCACTGCCGCTGCGCATCGACGGAGTGGCCGACCGGGCGCAGGTGTTCGCGGACGGCCGCCCGCTGGGCACCCTCGACCGCAACGACCCCGGCGCGACGCTGGAACTGGCCACCGGCTCCGACGGCGTCACCCTGGACATCCTGGTCGAGGCACTGGGCCGGGTGAACTACGGCCCGAACATGGACGACCGCAAGGGCATCACCCGCGGCGTCTCGCACGGCGGCCAGCGGCTGTTCGGCTGGCGGATCCGGCCGCTGCCGCTGACCGACCTGTCCGCGCTGCGCTTCGCCCCGGGCACGCCCGGCACCCCGGCCCGGGACGGCGAACCGGTGTTCCACCGCTTCGCCGCCGAACTCCCCTCCCCCGCCGACGCGTTCGTCGCCCTGCCCGGCTGGGGCCGCGGACTGCTGTGGCTCAACGGCTTCCTGCTCGGCCGCTACGCCGCCGTCGGCCCGCAGCGCACCCTGTACGCCCCGGCGCCGCTGTGGCGGGCGGGCGGCAACGAGCTGGTCGTGCTGGAGCTCGAACAGCACGGCGAGGCACTGGAGTTGCTGGACGAGCCGGACCTCGGGGCGACCACGGCGGCGCCGAGCTCCGAGTACTGACACGCCTGCCCCGGGCCGGGCCCTTCCCCGGGCCGGGCCCGTCAGGTCCCGATCAGGCGCAGCGACGCCCACAGCGCCACGACGGCGACGCCCAGGGTCGCGGGGACGGCGAGCAGGCCGAGGCGGGTGAACCGGCCCAGGTCCACGCGCACGCCGTGCTCGCGCACGATGCTGCGCCACAGCAGGGTGGCCAGCGAGCCCGCGTAGGTCAGGTTGGGGCCGATGTTGACGCCGAGCAGCACCGCCAGGACGGCGCCGGGCCCGGCCGGCGCCGCGAGCGGCACCAGGGCGAGCGTGGCGGGCAGGTTGTTGATGACGTTGGCGAGGACGGCCGCCAGCGCCGCCGTGCCGAGCAGGGCGGGCAGCGCGGTGCCGTGCGGGACGAGGTGGGCCAGGCCGGTGGCGAGTCCGTTGTCGACGACGGCGCGCACCACGACGCCGAGCGCGAGGACGAACGCCAGGAACGGCGGGTTCGCCGAGCGCAGCACCCCGGCGGGCGTGGCGTGGCCGCGGGCCAGGGCGCGGACGGCCAGCACGGCGGCACCGGCCGCGGCCGCCCACACCGGGTCGACGCCCAGTGCCGAGGTGAGGACGAACCCGGCGAGCGTGCAGCCGACCGTGACCAGGGCGAACAGTGGCATCTCGGGCGCCTCCCCGGCGGGCGGCGCGGTCGCGCCGGCGTCCAGGTCGGCGGCGAAGAAGCGGCGCAGCACCAGGTACTCGACGCCGACCGCCGTCAGCCACGGCAGGGCCATCAGTGCGGCGAAGCGGCCGAAGCTCAGGCCGCTGGCGGTGAAGGCGAGCAGGTTGGTCAGGTTGGACACCGGCAGCAGCAGCGAGGCCGTGTTCGACAGGTGGGCGCAGGCGTACAGGTGCGGTGCGGGCCGGGCGCCCAGGCGGGTGGCGGTGGCCAGGACGACGGGGGTGAGCAGCACGACGGTGGCGTCCAGGCTGAGCACCGCCGTCACCAGCGAGGCGACGGCGAACACCTGCACCAGCAGCCGGCGCGGGCGCCCGGCCGCGCTGCGGGCCATCCAGGCCCCGCAGGCGCGGAACAGCCCCTCGTCGTCGCAGAGTTTCGCCAGCACCAGGACGGCGGCCAGGAAGCCGATCACCGGCCCGAGCCGGGCGGCCTCGGCGGTCGCGTGGTCGAGGGGGACGGCGCCGGCCGCGACCAGCAGGGCGGCCGCCGGCACCGCGGCCGCGGCCTCCGGCCACCCCCAGGGCCGGGCGACGGCGCAGACCAGGACCAGGGCCAGCAGGCCTGCGGACAGGACTTCGGCCCAGGCGGTGTTCAGGGCGTACTCCTCGGGTGTTCGGGCGCTCGGCCGGTCGGGTGCCCGGATGCGGGCGGGCTCCGACGGGCTGCCGGGCGCCCCATTCTCCCAGGTCGGGTCAGTCCCACCAGAACGACCACTGGTGGGCGCCCACCAGCTCCCGGGCGTACTCGGTGAGGCTGCCGGTGCCCTGGAAGACCAGGTCGGGGCAGAGCGAGATGTGCTCGGCGGCCACCGGGAGCGCCTCGGCGAGCGTGGCGGGCGGCACCGGGACGCTCAGCTCCAGGGTGTCGAAGCCGACGTCGACGACCCGGGCGCCGAAGCGGCGCTCCCAGTCGGCGAGCACGGCGGCGACCTTGGCGATGTCGTCCTCGTGGTTCGTCGGCCCGCTCCACCCGCACACCGCCAGCGCCTCGGCGCCGCTGTCGGCCCGCACCAGGCCCAGGCGCACGTCCTTGACCGACTGCAGCGCGTCGGCCAGCCCGCGGGCCTCGGCGCCGGCCGCGCCGTCGGGCACGTCGACGGCGGGGGCGGTACCGGGCCAGGTCAGGCCGTAGGGGGCCAGGGCCTCGGCGATCTCCGCATCGTCCCCGTTGTCGTGGTCCCCAGCGTCGTCGTCACCCTTGTCGTCGTCCCCGTCGTCGTCACGGCCGTCGTGGTCGCCCTCCTCGCCGGAGACGCCCGACTGCCACCAGCCGCGCAGCAGCGCGGCCGGGTCGTACAGCTCGGCGGCGCCGCCGTCGCTCGGGTACAGCTCGCCCGACAGCCAGGGCCGGTAGTCGGGGCCGGTGCGGTCCAGCGGGGTGAGCAGCAGCGGCCACAGCCCGCTCTGCTGGTGCGCGCGGTGCAGCTGCGCCCACAGCCCGGCGGGGGCGGGGGCGTCGGTGATCCACAGCAGCGGCTCCCTGCCGTCCTCCCCCACCAGGCGGCCGGGCGGCAGCGGCACGGACAGGTGGGCGAGGGCGGCGGCGAGGTCCAGGGGCTGCGTCATGCCGCCCACCGTAGGAGCGGGCACCGACAACGGCGTTGCCCCTGCGGTGCCGACCGTACGGGCCCGGGGCCCGTGCCTACCGGCTGCAGATCCAGTGGCTCCGGCCCGCCCGGTGCCGGTGCTGTTCGCCGGTGGGACGGGTCACCACGACGTCGCCCTTGTCGTAGGAGAGCCGGTCGCCCGCCGCGACGAACAGCGGCTCGTCCAGTCCGACCTGGAAGTCGGAGTGGAGCAGGAAGTCACGGAGCAGCAGCATCCGTGGCACCGGGGTGACCCCGTCGAGTTTCACGCGCATCCGCCGATCGTGCCAGGCGTCCCGCAGCCGCCGCGACCGGTTTACAGGGCCCGGCGGCGGCATAGGGTGGGCGGATGTCAGCTGATCACGGAGCCGGGCCGAAGCCCCAGCCGCCCACCGAGTTCCGGGACGTGCACGACTTCCTGGCGCAGGTCCGTCTCCGGCCCGGGGCGTGGCTGCCCGGCGGGTCCCTGCAGCACTTGCAGGCGATGCTCATCGGGTACGGCGTCGCGCTCGACACCCACGGCGTGGACGAGCCCTTCGAATTCGCCCCTGCCGTCGGGGCGTTCCCGGAGTGGCTGAACCGGACCAAGGGGCTGTCGCTGGTGCCGGGCTGGGCCCGAGCCGTCGAGGACGCCGCCGGGGACGAGCCGCCCCTGGACGTGTTCTTCCGCTACCTCGACGAGTGGCGGGCGGACACGGCGGCCGGGCCGCGGGCCTGACTCCCCGGGTGAGCGGAGCCGGCCTTCCCGCTCCCGGGACGGGGAAGGCCGGCTCCGCTCACCCACGATCGCGTGCGCGCAACGGTGTTGCGGTTACGGGCAGTTGCCGACCAGCCCGGCGAGGTTGCTGTAGGCCGGGCTCTGCGACAGCGCCGACGCCGACACGACCGCGAGCGTGGTCGCGGCGAACGCCAGCGCGATCACGGCCCGATACGCTTCCTGAAGTTCATGACGGAATCCCCCTCTTCCAACCGACGGCACTTCTCCGCCAGTTGGCCGACATGTGCCGGTGCGGGGAACCGCACGCAACAGGCGTCACACACCTCGGGCGGGCCCGGAAGCCGCTGATCAGGCCCAGGGCAGTGCCGAGCGGGTGTGCCAGTACGCCCCGGCCGGTTCGGCCATGCCGTCGAGGGCCGCGAGGTCCTGCGGGGTGAGCCCCGCCCCGGCCGCGGTCAGGTTGGAGGCGAGCTGGTCGAGGGTGGCGGCGCCGGACAGGACGACGTCGGCCCAGGGCTGGGCGGCGGCCGCGGCCAGGGCGAGGGCGTCGGGGGTGGTGCCGGTGCGCTCGGCGAGGTCGCGCAGGGCGGCGGTGTCGGGGCCGGTGGCGTTGCGGCCGGCCAGGCGGCCGTTGGCCATGCCCTCCTTGACGACGACGAGCCAGCCGGCCGCGTGGGCGTCGGCGAGGGCGGGAGCGGCGGAGGTCTCCAGCAGGTTCCAGGTGGCCTGGACGGCGGTGAACAGCGGGCGGCCGGCCACGGTGACGGCGAGGGCCTCGCGGATGGTGTCGCCCTGGGCGGGGCCGCTGGTGGACAGGCCGACCCGGACGCCCTCGGCGGCGAGGGCGGCCAGCTTCTCGTGCAGGGCGGGGTCGGTGAGGGCGGGGCTGCCGGGGACGACGGAGTGGACGAGGTAGACGTCGAGGCGGTCGCCGAGCAGGGCGCGGGTTTCGCGGACCTGGCGGTCGAACACCGCCGTGGAGTGCTCCTTGACCTCGTGTGCGGCGACCCCGTCGGTCCGCCAGCCGGCCGTGTAGGTGTAGCCCCATTTGCTGCCGACCGTCACTTCGGCCGCCGCCTCGGGGTGTTCGTCCAGCCACTGGGCGAGGAACTCCTCGGCGCGGCCGTAGGAGCGGGCGGTGTCGAGGTAGCGCACCCCGGCGGCGTACGCGGCGTCGAGGAGGGCGTGGGTGCGTTCGCGCAGCGCCTCGACGGTGCGGTCGGCGGGCAGGTCGGTGTCACGGCCGAGGGTGATGTAGCCGGGCCGGCCGACGGCGGCGGTGCCCAGTCCCAGGCGCGCGGGCTGCGGGCGGGCGGGGGCTCCGGTGGCGGGGTCGGTCGGCATGGCGTGGTCTCCTCGGGCGCGACGGTTCTCACCTGGGACTTTAGCCGTGCGCCGACGGGGCCCGGCGATCACGGCGGGCCCACGATCGCGGCGGGCCCACGATCGCGGCGGCCGGCCGGACAGGGCCTACGGCTGCTGCTGCCGCTACGGCTACCAGGTGGCGCGCCGCACGGTCCGCCCGGGCACGGCCGCGGGGACGCCCTCGACGGGAACGCCCGGGACCGCGACTCCGGGCCCGCCCGCCCCCGGCCCGCCCGACGACGAGGTGCGGACGGCCTGGACGGGCGCGGCGATCGACGCCGCGATCGGCACCCCGTTCGGGCGGGCGGCGCGCAGCGGAGAGGCGGACGGCACGACGGCCGGGGCGAGGGCCTGGTCCAGTCGCAGGACGAAGTTGACGTAGTCCAGCGGCTTGCCCGGCTGGTGGCAGTCGTTGCTGGTGAGCAACTGGCTGCGCACGCCGTCGCGTTCGGTGACCGGTCCCGGGGTGGTGCGCAGGTTCGGCTGCCAGCTGCGCCCCCACAGGTGGTGTTCCAGGGACAGCGTCCAGCTGTCCTCGTCCACGTCGAGGGTCGCGCCGACCCGTCCGGCCAGCATCCGCAGGCCGTAGGGTCCGCGCACGACGGCCCGCTGGTCGAAGTCGGCGCTGCGTCCGACCACCGTGATCCGCCACGCTCCGTGGAACCTGAGCATGCCCGCCTCCTGACGCCCCGGCGTCCCCTCCGGCAGGGGGCGCCCTTCCACGTCTACGGACCCGGGCCCCTCCGCGGCTCACCCCGGGGGCGGTCGTCGGCCGCGCACCCGGTCGTCGGGCGGGTTCCGGACCGGCGGGCCGGAACCCGCCGAGGGCCGCGGCGTCGTTGCCGGCGGCGGCGTGCGTCTTCCCGTCCGCTCGCCGACCTGATCCCGGCGCGTGAGTGCCTCAGTGTGCCCCCACTCGCGTGTACACACACCTTCCGGGGCGAATGCGGCCACCATCGTGTGAACCCGCCTTCCTGCTTCCGCTGGTGACGGCGTTTCGCTCCATAAGGTGCCGTTCGAGGTCAGCCGTTTCGGCGAACCCGAACCGCCCGAGGAGTCAACCGATCATGCCTACCCCTGTCGTCGACGTCTGGGGCCCGGTCTCCCCCGAGCCCCGATCCGCGCTTCCCCCCGCACCGGAGCCGCATGAGGAGTGGACCCTCTCCGGCGGAACGGCCTGGGTCTACTACAGCCCGCTGAACCGCCGGCAGCTCGTCCGGCCCGTCATCCTCTCCGACGGCTTCTCCAGCGGGCGGAGCAACCTCGACCAGCTGTGGAACGGCCTGGAGGAGAACGGCGACTTCCGCTTCGTCTCCGAGCTGCACGCGACCGGCCGGGACGTGATCATCCTCGGCTACGACGACCGGACGGCGTCGATCAAGGACAACGCCGACACCGTCGTCGACTGCATCCGCCGCACCATCCGCGAGCGGGTGGGCCGTTCGAAGCTGGTCGTGGGCGGCTTCAGCATGGGCGGCATGGTCACCCGCTACGCGCTGGCCAGGATGGAGCAGGACCCCACCCTGCCCGACCACGAGACGTCCCTCCACCTCTCCTACGACTCCCCCCACCACGGCAGCTGGCTCCCCGTCTCCCTCCAGGCGTTCATCCACTTCGCGACGGACAACTGGAGCGATGACCCCGTCGTGGGGGACTCCCTTCGCCTGTTCTCCGGCCTGCTCAACAGCCCCGCCGCGAAGCAGATGGCGCGCTGGTACATCGCGAAGGCCGACGACACCCCGGCACCGGCACCGGAGCGGGTCGCCTTCCTCCGGGAGCTCGACGAGCTCGGCGGATGGCCGCGCGCCGTCCGCAAGATCGGTGTCGCGAACGGCGTGGACACCGGCCGGGGCAACGGCGTCAAGCCCGACGCGACGGCGGTCAGGGGCGACGGCGAAACGCTGAAGGACACCTGGCTCAAGATCCAGGCCCAGGGCGACCAGGTCGTCGCCCGCCTCCAGAAGACCGGCGGGACGCCGGTCCTGGTCCGCACCGGCGGGCTGCCCGAGATCGACGGCGCCCCCGGCGGCCTGTTCACCCTGCCGCTGCCGGACGGCGGCGACCCGGGCAGCTTCGGCCTGGCAGGCCTCCTCATGACGTTCCTCCGCAACACCGTGGACCCGGACGTCATCCGCACGTCCTGCTTCATCCCCAGCATCAGCGCCGTCGCCGCCGGTGACATCGACGACCCGAAGGCGCTCTACAAGCCGATCGCACCGGACACCAGCGAGCTCGACGCCTTCCTCTGCGCCAGCCGCAACGAGGGACACACCACCATGACCGAGGAACTCGGCGCGTGGATCGTGAACGAGATCGTCTCCACCGAGTGACCCCTCCCCGGGGTGGGCGGGCCGTGCCCACCCGGCTCACCGGCCGGACCGGCACTGCGCCCGGCACTGCGCCCGGCACGCTGCCGCCCGCCGCCGGGCACGGCCCCAAGTAGGCGCGGGCTCAGGGGCGTTGCACGGGAAGTCGGCGGGTCCGACTTCCCGTGCGGCGCATCGCCAGCCACGAGATCGGCGGTACGCCGCCTGCCTCGGGACCGGTCGCCGGACGGGCTCCGGGTGACGGCCCGCCGCCCTTCCCAGTGACTTCTCCGCCCGCATCCCCCGTTTTCGTTTGGCGTGTCCACGCCGCCGGAATTCCTGTGCCTCAGGAGAGCCACCAGGCCCCGCACCGAAGGGAACCACCAGCGTGCACCACGTCATCCGGAAACTCGCCCTGCTCGCCGCCGCCACCACGACCACCGTCACCACCGCCACCACCACGACGGCCACCGCCACCGTCCTCCCCGCCCCTGCCACGCCCGCCGCGCAGACCACGCACGCCGCGCACGCCGCGCCCCGGCAGTTCAGCCCCGCGGAGTTCGGCATCCGCTTCGAGCCGGACGGCGACCCCAGCCAGTGCGGCGGACACCGGGGCGAGCAGTGGAACCTCACCGGCGACTGGTCCGACGAGATCGTGCTCGACACCGACGACCGCCCGGGCGGCTGCCTGCTCGCCTTCGGCATCTTCGACCCGCAGAACGACCTGGCCGGCGCCTCCGTCCGGTACGCGTTCCAGTCCGCCCCCGGTGCCGCCCCGGGCCAGTGCAGCAACCAGGGCGACTACCGGATCCCGGCCACGCCGAACTTCACCTTCGGCCCGGCGATCCGCATCGACACGGACAGCCGGCCGGGCGGGTGCACGCTCACCTTCCTCGTGTCGAACACCGCCTCCGTCACCCTCGACGTCCGGTACGCCGGCAACGGCGACGTCAGCCAGTGCGGCGGCGCGCTCCCGAACGACCTCTACACCGCGTACCCGGGCCACCCGGTGCCGCTCACCGTCGACACCGACAACCGCCCCGGCGGCTGCCGGCTGCAGCTGCGACTGAACCTCTAGCCGCCGACGGTCCGACCGATCACGTGCGGAGCCGGATGGCGAGGGCTGCTGCGATGACGGTGCCGAGGTGGACGTAGCCGCGTTTGTCGTATCCGGCGGCGACCGCTCCGGCGTTCTTGAGCGTGTTGATGGCTCGTTCGACGATGGTGTGCTTCTTGGCCTCTGGTTCGATCTGCACCACCGAGGCGGCGGGCACCACGACGTGTTCGGCGTGGTCTCCACCGCGCGGTTCGGTGAACAGGACCATGGCGACGGCCCGTTGGCCGATGGCACGGCGGCGGACGGCGCGGCGGCCAACGGCGCGGCGGCCAACGGCGCGGCGGCCAACGGCGCGGCGGCGGACGGCACGGCGGCGGACGGCGTGTTCGCCCCCGGGCCGGCCGATCCGACGGTGATCGGCCGCATGGTCGGCGCCCTCACCGTCCACTACCGGGGCCGAGCGGCTCGATCACAGCGGCCGCGGCCCCCGGATGCGGACCTCGCCGGGGCCTGCCTGCGGCTCGGGCGGTTCCAGGGCCCGCAGGACCTCCGGGCCGCCGGACCCGTCGATGCCGATGGCTTTCGTGCCCTGGCCCCACCGGCCCGCCGGGTACGGCGTTCCCGCCTGTCCACCCGGTCAGTTCCTGCGCCGCCGCCGCTGCCCGTACGGACCGCTGCGGTCGTGGGGCCGCCACTCGTCATCGTCGTCCCGCCCCCGCGGCATGCCGGGAGGCAGCGAGGCGGCCCCGCCGTCGCGCAGCTCCGCCGCCATGGCCACGGCGGGATCGGGAACCGGATCCGCGTAGCGTTCACGCTCCAGTTCGGGAAGTGGCCGCCCCGCCCCGGCACTTGGCGCCGGAGCGGCGGCAGGCGTCCTCCTGCGCACCGGGTCGGCACGCGGGACGGCCGGACGGATCTCGATGCCGTTGCGACGCAGCTCTTCGACGAACATCGCCCTCTGCTCGACGTCCATGCGGGCGGCGTGCTTCTGCACGAGTTCGTAGGAGTGGGTGCCGGGACGGACCGGCCGGGCGAGCTCGCGGATCGGGCCCTGGGTGGGATTCCCCGTGCGAACGTGCCGGGTGCGCGACGCCGCTGCGGCACGACCGGCCTCCTGCCGCTCCTTCGCAGCCCCGGCCGTCTTCTCCGCGGTCTTCTTCTCTGCCTTCTCGGCGGCCTTCTCGGCGAACGTCTTCGCGGCGGCCTTCCCGGCCTTCCTGTCCTGCCGGGCCCGTTCTCCCACGAGGGCCTTCGCGACCGCCCTGGCGGCCTCGGCGGCTTCTTCCCGCTTCTTCGCGGCCTTCGCCCGGAGCGCGGCGACCGTGCTGGCACTGGTCTGCGAGGCCTGTTCCCTGCGCCGTTGCTCGTCCGTCGTGCGTTGTCGGCGTTCGGCTTCCTTGCGTTTCTGCGCCTCCGACCACTGGTCGGCCGCCGACATCTTCTCCGTCATGGGCGGTATGCCGCTGATCACGCCTCCCTTGATCCCCTTGCGGGACAGCAGAAATGACCGTGTATCAGTAATTTTACACCGACTGGGCCCGATCCGCGCCCTGCTCAGGCCACGAATCGGCGGCATTCGGGCAGGTGGGTCGCCTGCGCGCCTTCATTCCCGCGTGCCTGCGTGCGCGGGAATCCGACAGGCCGGCAGGCCGCCTCAGCGGCGGGCGGCGGCCAGGGAGCGCAGCTGGACGTGGACGGCGGCGGGTTCGGTGCCGGTGAGGGCGGCGACCTGCGCGGCGGACAGGTCGAGGACCAGGTGCAGCAGCAGGACGTCCTGCTGGGTGGCGGTGAGGTGGGCCACCGGGCCGAACGGCCGCGGGCCGGCCAGGGTGCGGACGCGGTGGCGCACCGCCTGCCAGGCGCAGGCCGCCGGGCTCGCGGTGGCCAGGGCGTCGAGCCAGTGGCCGCCGAGTTCCTCGAAGGCGGCGCGGACGACCAGCGGCGCGTCGTCGGCCGGCAGGAGCAGGGCGGCGTAGTCCAGGTAGTGGCGCAGGTGGAGGTCGTGCAGCGCCCACAGGCCCAGGGCGGGTCCGGGGGCGGCTGGTGGGCGTGGTGGTGTCGGCATGGTGGTGTCCCGGGGTGGCGCTGGGTGGGTGCCGGCCCGCGGACGGAGCACGTGGCGTGCTCCGTCCGCGGGCCCGGTCACACGGGCACCGGCGGGTTGTCGTCGGTGCCTTCGCGGCCCGCCGCGGCGCGGTGGCCGGGGTCCTCGGCCCGGTCGGCGGCGAGGCTGTTGCGCAGGGTCACCCACAGCCGGAACAGGATGTCCGTCGAGGTGCCGCCGCTGGAGGACTGCATGGCCCGGGCGAACTCGCTGTGGTGCGTCCGGGAGTTGACCGGTACCGGGGTGCGGGCGTTGTTGGTCCGCTCCCAGGCCGCCGCCCACAGGGCGCGGCGGACCTCCCTGACCTCGCAGGCCTCCATGTAGGTGAGGAACACGGGTTTGTGGAGCGGGGCCTCGCCCTTGAGGACCAGGGCCAGGGTGCTGGCCGGCAGGCGCCGGCCCTTGTCGCGGGCCCGGCGGTCCAGTTCCTTGAGGGAGGGCCAGTCGGCCTTGCGGCGCATCTCGTGCATCGCCCGGCGCAGGTCGGCGAAGGAGTCGACCTGCTGGGGGTCGACCCGCCGGGGCGCCCGCAGCCGCCTGGTTCCGGAGGGGCGGGGCACGTGGGCCCAGTAGTTGGCCTGGGCCCACTTGCGCCGGGCCGTCTTGAGGTCGCCGCCGCATTCGCGGGTGACGGCCTCGACGACCTTCCAGTTCGGTACGGTGCAGCCGCTGGCGGCACGCTGCAGGGTGGTGGCGTGGTAGTTGGTCCGAACGGCGAGTTGACGGTAGGTCAGATCCGCGCGTTCGCGCTGCTCGCGCAGCCATGCGGCCAGCCGGCCCAGCGCCGGCTCGGTCGCCTCGATCGGTTTCTCCCGGCGTCCCATCGCAGGCAGACGCTCCCGCTAGACCGGCTCCTGTCGCAGTCTGGCGGCCAGCAGCCAGCTTCCGGCGGCCAGTTCGAGCGCCACCCCGGCCGACATGCCGGTCGCCACCAGCACGGCGGCCGTCACGACCGTCAGGACGACCACCACGACGACCACGGCCGTCCGGCCGAACGCGGGCCGCCGGGGCGGGACCGGCCGCGCGGGCTCCGGCGCACCGACCGCGCAGTGGGTGCGGGCGCGCCTGTTTCGCTTCCTCGTCATCGAGGGAACCCCTTCCTGTATCACTGTTCACTCCGACTGACGGGCACTTCGCGCGGTTGGCGTCGCACTGGGTGTCCGTTGGGGTGACACTCTGTCAGGCATACGGGTGATTCCCAATCGGTTCGGTGAACATCGCGCAGATTGATGCGCCGCCGACCCGGCTCCCGCCCGTGGTCTTCCGAACGCCGTAGCAGAAAGGGGCAGTTCAGCGCCTCGAAACCGGATTTTGATGCGCCTTTGTGCAGCACCCCCTTGTAAGCCCTCCGGGCCGGGTGTGACGATTTGCAGCGGCGTCACCAGGACCTGCGGGTCCGGAACCCGGGGGGCGCTGTTCACTCCGACAATCTCGGGAACATCGGCAGCGGGCCGTGTTGGCGCATGGGCCCGTCCGAACAGCAGAGACCGCCCGGCCCCAGCGGCCCCGGCGGTCTCTCTGCGTTCCCGACGGCGGCAGCCCGGCGCCCCAGCCACCCACGGCGGGGGCGGGGGCGGGAGCGCCGCACAGGAAGTCGGCGGGACCGACTTCTCACGCGTGGCAGCAGTCCGCCGACCCCGACGGCGGCCTCACTGCACCCCCCGGCAACGGCAACGGTCGCGCCCTGCACAGGAAGTCGGCAGGACCGACTCCCGCGTGTGGCGGGGTCCGCCCACCCCGGCGGCGCGGCAGCCCCGGCCACGAACAGCGAGACGGCCGAGGTCGTCACCCCAGGAACAGACCTCCTAGTCACGACGGGTAGCCACCCTCGGCAAGGAACCCGGACACATCGGCCACACCGAAGGAAGGGCCTCCACCAGGACTGCCCCTCACCCAGCCCCCCAGCGGGGCCGTGCCCGGCAGTCGCACTGCGCAGGAAGTCGACAGGATCGACCTCCCACGCGTGGCAGGGTTCACCCACCTCGGCAGCCCAGACAGCCTCCGCACCCCAGCAGCAGCAACGGTCGCCCTGCACAGGAAGTCGGCGGGATCGACTTCCCGCGCGTGGCAGGAGTGCGCCCACCCCGCCAGCCCAGACAGCCCCACAGCACCCCCGGCAACGGCAACAGCCGCCACCCGAGACCAGCGCGGGGGCAGTTACGCGGCACAGGAAGTCGGCGAGGTCGACTTCCTGTGCGCGGCAAGAGTCAGCCCCCTGGCAGCCTCTGCGCCCCCGGCAACGGCAAAGTTGTCCTGCACAGGAAGTCGGCAGGGCCGACTTCCCACGTACGGCAGGAGTTCGCCCACCTCGGCGGGCCGGGCGGTCTCTGCGCCCCCCGGCGGCGGCAGCGATCGCCACCCAACGCGAATGCCCTGCACAGGAAGTCGGCGGGACCGACTTCCCACGCGTGGCAGGAGTCCGCCCACCCCGCCAGCCCAGACAGCCCCACAGCACCCCCGGCAACGGCAACAGCCGCCACCCGAGACCAGCGCGGGGGCAGTTACGCGGCACAGG
>NZ_JBHWCL010000127.1:26456-29419 GCF_042735125.1 Kitasatospora sp. NPDC059599
AGGAAGTCGGCGAGGTCGACTTCCCGCGTGTGGCAGGAGTGCGCCCACCCCGCCAGCCTCATTGCGCCCCCGGCAGCAGCCACGGTCGCCACCCGAGGCCAGAGCGGGGGCAGTTGCCCTGCACAGGAAGTCGGCGGGGTCGACTTCCTGTTCGTCGCAGGGGTTCGCCCGACTGGGCGGGCCGGGCGAACCCCCCTGCGATCGCGGGGGCGGGCCGGGAACCGTCCGGGGTCCGGGGCGCGGGGGCGGCGCCCGGGCGAGTGCGAGGATACGTGCGTGTACTGGTACCTGACCGTCCGCTCGGACCGCCGTCACGGCGGCAGTGTGCCGGTCTGCGCACTGGTACGGCACCTGGACGTAGTCCCCGGACTGCGGAGGACCGACCCCGCCTCCTACCAGACCGAACCCGGACCCGACTGGCTCACGGTGACCATCGCCGCGTGCGACGAAGCCGGGAACTATGCCGTCCACGCGGGCCGGGTAGCGCAGCGGGTGAACGTGACTCCTCCCCCGGATGAATCCGGGGGCTTCTCGCTAACCCTGGCGGGCGTCGCGGCGGACCAGCCCGGCCCGTAGAACGTTGACAGCTCCCACCGTGTCGGCGTGCGCCGTGTGGCCGCAAGCGACGCAGTGGAATTTCTCCTGTGTGGTCCGGTTCTCCGCCGCGACATGACCACACGTGGGGCGTGGGCAGGTGCGGGAGGTGTTGCGGGGGTCCACGGCGATCACTGTCCGACCGGCGCTTTCAGCCTTGCTGGTGAGGATCGTGAGGAACACCCCCCAACCGGCATCGTTGATCGACTTGTTCAATCCGGCCTTGGCCGCCGCGCCGTTGGGCAGGAACGCGCCCGGCTGGTCGGGGTCGGTCTTCGGCGCGGGGGCCTTGACCATGTTGCGGATCTTGAGGTCTTCGTACGCGATGAAATCGTGCTCGCGAATGAGACCGAGGGCGGTTTTGTGGGCGTGGTCGAGGCGCTGGCGTCGCACCTTGCGGTGCAGGCCGGCGACCTTCCGTACGGCCTTCTGGTGGTTGGCGGTGCGCTTGTCCCGACGTACGCGGGGGAAGCGGCTGAGTGCCTGCTGTGCGGCTTCCAGCTTCGCCGCGGCCTGTCGGCCGTGGCGCGGGTTGGGCACGAACCCGCCATTGGAGTCGGCGAGGAAGTTCGCTATGCCCATGTCGATTCCGACCACGGACCCCGTGGGGGCCAGCGGCTCGGGTTCACCCTGTTCGGCGGTGAGGACGACGTACCAGCGCCTGCCCTCGCGCTTGACGCTGACGGTCTTGACCTTGCCGACCACCGGCCGGTGCTGGTTGACCTTGACGTGCCCGACGCCCTGGAAGCGGACGCGGGTGACCGGGTCGTGCGGGGTGGAGTTCCAGCGGACTCCGTCGCCGTCCTTGGGGAAGTCAACCGTGTCGAACCAGTTCACGCCCCGAAACCGGGGGTAGCCAGGCGTCTCACCGGCCTTGACACGGCGGAAGAATGCCGCGAACGCCTTGTCCAGGCGGCGAAGCGTCGCCTGCTGCGAGGAGAACGACCAGCGACCCTGACGCTCCGGGTCGAACGCCCGGATGTCCTTGAGCTGGGCGGACTGCATCCCGTACTTGATGCTGGTCTTGGACACGTGCCGGTAGGCGTCCCGACGCTCTTGAAGCGCTCCGTTGTAGAGCGAGCAGTGGTCACGCAGCATCTCGCCGAGCGCTTGCGTCTGGCCCACGGTGGGCCGCATGAGGAACGTGTACGCACGGATCATCCGGCCCACCCCCCTTCAAGGTCGATACGACAACACTAAACTTGGAGTATGTCACCCCGCTGGGAACCAAACCCCGATATTCGCACTGGTAGGCACGTCGCCCACAACCTGCACGCACACTTGGTGTTCGTCACGAAGTACCGCAAGGGCGTCTTCGACGACGCGATGCTCAAGCGGTGTGAGGAGATCATGCGTGAGGTCTGCGACAAGTTCGGGACGGAGCTACGCGAGTTCAACGGCGAGACCGATCACGTGCATCTGCTGGTGCACTACCCACCGAAGATCGCGCTGTCCAAGCTGATCAACAGCTTGAAGGGCGTCAGCTCGCGGTACCTGCGGGCCGAGTACACCGGCCGCGTCAACCGCATCGGGCTGGGCTCGGTCTTCTGGTCCCGCTCCTACTTCGCCGGATCGTGCGGCGGTGCACCGCTCAGCATCGTCCGCCAGTACATCGAAGGCCAGAAGCGGCCTATCTAACCGTCAACCCGCGCGCCGCAGAGAACTCCGCCGCTTCGCAGCTCCGGGCCAAGGATGCATTCCCTCCCCGGCTAAAGCCGGGGATACCCTGCAAGATCAGGGATGGTGGAACTGATCTGCTCCTCGGCCGCGCCGGGCACGGCCTACGGCGCCGCGCTGGCACTGGCGGAAGGGATCGCCGACCTCCTCGGCTGGGAGGTGGCCGACTCCGACAGCGGCGAGGTCCTGCACACCGCTCCGGCCGGGTGCGACGCCGGCTGCCCGGCCTGTGCGACGCCGCAGGGCCGCAGGGGCCGCCCCGCCTGATCCGGGCGCCGCACCGAGCAGTTCGCCGCCCGGCCGCCCGCGTGCGGCGCGATCGCCCTCAGAAGCGGGTGACGTGGGCGCGGCACCGGGCGAGGACGCACGATGCAGCCGGCCAAGGCCAGGGCAGGGCGGTTGCCGTGCGCAGGAAGTCGACGAGACCGACTTCCTGCGCGCACACCAGGAGTTCACCCACCTCAGCGGCGCAGGCGACCTCACCGCATTCCCGATTTCCAGCAGCCTCAGCAGCAACGCCACCAAAGGCCAAGGTGGAGGGACGCACAGGAAGTCGGCGGGTCCGACTTCCTGTGCGTGGGCGTTCAGGTGGTGTGGGTGGTGGCTTGGGTGCGGCAGTGGGTGAGGGCGTAGGTGATGCGGCTGTCGGGGGTGGGGGCTGCGGCGAGGAGTTCGCCGGCGGTGACGAGGGT
>NZ_JBHWCL010000128.1:0-20958 GCF_042735125.1 Kitasatospora sp. NPDC059599
GTCCCCGGCTCCGGGGAGCGGCGGACGGAGGTGCTCCGGCCGGGGCGCGCCCGTAGTAATGCGGGGCACGAAGGAACCGCAGCGAGTGTGCGGACTCGCCGCCGTAGAGGTCCCCGTCGGGCAGCCGCCCGGGCGGGGTCGAACCATCTCATCGGAGGCAGACCCAGATGTCCGACCCGCAGACTGTTTCCGTCCCCGGCCGGATCATGGCGGCGGAGATGGCCGAGCAGCCGGCCGTCCTGCGGCGCATCCTCGACGAGGGTGCCCCGAAGATCCGCGGGATCGCGGCGGAGATCGCCGCCCGCAAGCCGCGCTTCGTCCTGCTCACCGCACGCGGCACGTCCGACAACGCCGCGCTGTACGCCAAGTACCTGATCGAGATCCTGCTCGGCAAGCCGGCCGGCCTGACCTCGATGTCGACCACGACCGCGTACGGCGCCACGCAGGACCTCACCGACGTCCTGGCGATCACCGTCAGCCAGTCCGGCGGCTCGCCGGACCTGGTGGCCTCGACCAAGGCCGCCCGCGAGGCCGGTGCGATCACCCTCGCGGTCACCAACAACGCCGCCTCGCCGCTGGCCGAGGTCTCCGAGTTCCACATCGACGTGCTGGCCGGCCCGGAGAAGGCGCTGCCTGCCACCAAGACCTACACCGCCGAACTGCTCGCGCTCTACCTGCTGGTCGAGGGCCTCGCGGCGGCATGGGGGCGCCCCCTGCCGAAGGCCGGGGGAGGCTCGGCGGCGGAGGACCTGCCGGCCCTGGCCGCGGGCGTGCTGTCCCGGCAGGCCGAGGTGCGGGCGCTGGCCGAGCGCTACCGCTTCGCCCAGCGCCTGGTCATCACCTCGCGCGGCTACGGCTACCCGACCGCCCGGGAGGCGGCGCTGAAGCTGATGGAGACCACCTACATCCCGGCCAGCCCGTTCTCCGGCGCGGACCTGCTGCACGGTCCGCTGGCCATGGTGGACAACGTCTCGCCGGTCATCGCGATCGTCCCGGACGGCAAGGGCGGCGAGGCCCTGCAGCCCGTCCTGGACCGGCTGCGCGGCCGCGGCGCGGACCTGGTGGTGATCGGCCAGCGGGCACAGGTGGAGGCCGCCTCGGCGGGCTTCGCGCTGCCGGCCGGCGTGCCCGAGGAGGTGCAGCCGATCCTGGAGATCCTGCCGTTGCAGCAGTTGGCGTACGAGGTCACCATCGCCCGCGGCCAGGACCCGGACGCCCCGCGCGCGCTGGCCAAGGTCACCGAGACGCGGTAGCCCGGTCGTCTGCGGCCCGGACGCGGACCGGCCCCCGTCCACCGCCTGTGGACGGGGGCCGGTCCTGTGAGCGGCGCGCGATGGTCGGGGGGGCCGGGCGGGGCCGGGAAGCACTACGGGCCACGGCGCCGACACGGGACCCTCAACCCATGCGGCACCGCAGCCCGGAGCTGTCGTCGGGCACCGGGGCGATCAAGGACTGTGCGGGGTCCTCGTTCGGCGGCGTCCGACCGAGGAAAGGCCGCGCGCGGTCAGGGCAGTTGCGCGGGGGCCTCTCCTTGGTGCCCTTTCATTGTGGACTAGACCAATCTCGGTTGTCCAGGTCTCTCGAAAAAATTGGTCTAAACAACTCCCGGCGACCGGTCCGTGCCCGGAAGCGCCCCCGCGGCTCCCGACCGCACCCCCCGCCGCCCCCCGACCGCACCCCCCGCCGGCCCGCCCGTCGGTCCGCCGCGCCCCGCCCGGACCGGCGGCGATACCCTCGCCATGTGCCCTCGTTGAACGAACTCGTCCGCCGCCACACCACCCTCACCGGGGCCGACGTGGAATGGCTCCACATGCTGGTCTCGGAGTGGCAGCTGCTCTCCGACCTCTCCTTCGCCGACCTGGTGCTGTGGATCCCCACCTGGGACGGCATCCGCTACGTCTCCGTGGCGCAGATGCGACCCAACACCGGGCCGACCTCCTACCAGGACGACATGGTCGGCCACCTCGTCCCGCGCGGCCGCCGCCCGCTGCTGGACGCCGCCTTCGACGAGGGCCGGATCGTGCGCGAGGGCGACCCGGAGTGGCGCGAGGAGGTCCCGGTCCGGGTCGAGTCGATCCCGGTCCGGCGCGAGGGCAAGGTGCTCGGGGTGATCGCCCGCAACACCAACCTGCTGACCGTCCGCACCCCCAGCCGGCTGGAGCTCACCTACCTGCAGAGCGCCTCGGACCTGGCCCAGATGATCGCGGCCGGCAGCTTCCCCTTCCCGGGCATCGAGCAGGTCGACATGGACGCCGCCCCCCGGGTCGGCGACGGCCTGATCCGCCTGGACGCGGACGGTGTCGTCACCTACGCCAGCCCCAACGCGCTCTCCGCCTACCACCGCCTGGGCCTCACCACCGACCTGGTCGGCAGCCACCTCGGCCGCACCACCGCGGACCTCGCCCCGCCGTCGCGGGCCGCCGTCCACGAGGCGCTGGTGAAGGTGGCCAGCGGCTGGGCGCCCCGGCAGACCGAGGTGGAGGCGCAGGGGGGAGTGGTGACCGTCCGGGCGATCCCGCTCAAGCCCAAGGGCACCCTGACCGGCTCGCTGGTGCTCTGCCGCGACGTCACCGAGCTGCGCCGCCGCGACCGCGAGCTGATGACGAAGGACGCCACCATCCGGGAGATCCACCACCGGGTGAAGAACAACCTGCAGACCGTCGCGGCCCTGCTGCGGCTGCAGTCGCGCCGGATGGAGTCGGAGTCCGGGCGGGCCGCGCTCGACGAGGCGGTGCGCCGGGTCGGCTCGATCGCGATCGTGCACGAGACGCTCTCCCAGGCGCTGGACGAGCAGGTCGCCTTCGACGAGATCGCCGACCGGGTGCTGGCGATGGCGATGGAGCTGTCCCAGGACGGGCGGGTGGCGACCCGCCGCAGCGGCAGCTTCGGCATCCTGTCCGCCGAGGTGGCCACCCCGCTGTCGATGGTGCTGACCGAGCTGCTGCAGAACGCCCTGGAACACGCGTTCGGCCCGACGGCCTCCGGGAACCTGGAGATCAGCGCGCTGCGCGGCCGGGCCCCGGCGACGGGAATGGGCTGGTCGGACAGCTGGAACGGCGGCGCCCGCCCGGAGGAGTACCTGCTGATCACGGTGCAGGACGACGGCCGCGGCATGCCGGAGGGGTTCGACCCGCAGACGGCGGGGAACCTCGGGCTCCAGATCGTCCGGACACTGGCCACCGGGGAGCTCGGCGGCACCTTCGACATGGTGGCCGGCCCGAACGGCGGTACGAAGGTGGTCCTGGAGATCCCGGTCCGCTGAGTTCCGGTCCGCTGAGCTCCGGTCCGCTCTGAGATTCTGCTGAGAATTCGTTGCGCGAGGGCGCGCGGCAGGGGCGCGCGTTCGGCGGAAGCGCTGGGTGAACACTCCATGCGCCTGACGCGACCGAGGCCGAACGTGGAAGCAGGGGGGGCGCGGCCGGCGCGTGGGAGGCAGCGCAGAGGGGTGCGGCGGAGTGTGCCGAGGCGCGGCGGGAGACGGCGCGGCGCGGCGGCGGAACGCGGCAGCAGGGCGCGGAAACAGAAACGAGGCCCTGTCGACCGGGGGGGGGTGGGTCGACAGGGCCTCTCAACCCGTTCCGGCCGTCGGGGGGAGTCGGCCGGAACGGGGGCTCTGGGTGGTGCGACACCTCGCCGGTGCGTTGCACACGGTGAGCGCCTCAGCTCCACGATATTGCTCTAAGTGAACAGTATCAAGTGGCTGGACGGGTCCGGTGTCGCGGGACCGAGCGGAGCAAGGTCCTTTGTGCGGAAGGCTTCACCAGGAGGTGCAGGGAAGCCTTTGATCATGTGTTGATCGGTTGTTGATCGGTACTGCGGTCACTGCTGGTGCTACGCCGTGTGATCAGCGCGATCAGGCGGTGCGGGCGCGGTTGCGGGCAGCGCGGCGCTTCATCGCACGACGCTCGTCCTCGCTCATGCCGCCCCAGACGCCGGCGTCCTGGCCGGTCTCCAGAGCCCACTGGAGGCACTGCTCCATGACCGGACAACGGCGGCACACGGCCTTGGCTTCCTCGATCTGCAGCAGAGCAGGACCGGTGTTCCCGATCGGGAAGAACAGCTCCGGGTCCTCTTCGCGGCAGACAGCGCGGTGGCGCCAGTCCATGGTCGTCCAACTCCTCCTGCCGACGGGGGTGGCCCGACGGCACAATCGATGGCTTGTGAATGTGAACGCTTTCACGAATCCCGCAACAGCAAAAGAGACCAAAGGCCTACCGGGCCCGGGTGGTCTGTGCTAGGGGGGATTCGGCGATTCGAGGGGCACTCCGCGGTCGGCGCTCCGTCTCCGGAGTTGCCGTCGCTGCGATGTGTCCCGATCGCCATGTAGAGGTTCGCAAACCTCGGGCTCGGATACAACCCCCTTCGGGGAGGAATTTTTGATTCTTCGGTGTCGCCTAGCTCACAGCCAGTACTTCTATGGAGTGAAGGGGGCTTGTGCGTTCGAGAAGAAGGGCGAACCCCCTTTCCGGTCACACAATCACACGCAGTGCCCGCCGTACGCCTGTGAAACTGACGCGACTCCTGTCTCCAAGATGGTCGCCGTCGACCTGGAACGGGGCCGGTTCCTCTGAAACCAAGGTGAAGTGTCTGACGTCGTGATAGGAGACGACGTGCTTCCCGGACGGGCCGGCGGGCGGCGTCCCGTCGCCCGAAGGCCCGTGCGACCGCAGGATCTGACGGATCGTTCGAGCAGTACCGAACGCCGTCATCCGGGTGATCCCGAAGACGTCGAGGTCCGTGTCGAAGGAGGCGAGCGGTGAGGGGTAGACCGGGCGGTTGCCGAGGAACGTCCACGGCGAGGTGTTGCTGACTATCGACAGGACCAGGCCCGGAACGGCCTCGCGGCCCGGAACCTCAAGGGAGACCGGGCCCGAGCGGCGCTGCTCACGCTGGGTGAAGTAGTGCCGGACCGCCTCGCGGACGTAGAGGGCGTGGGTCGACTTGCGCCCGGTCCGGCGCTGCTCCTCGACCCGGCCGACCACCCCGGCGTCGAAGCCCAGGCCGGCGGTGAAGGTGAACCAGCGGTCCGGCAGCCCCTCGGTCATCGCCTTGCCGAGCCCGATCGGGCGCTCCTGCTTGCGCTCCAGCGCGTGCAACAGCGCGCCGGTGGCCTCCACCGGGTCGTTGGGCAGGCCGAGCGCGCGGGCGAACACGTTGGTCGAACCGCCCGGCACCACGGCCAGTCGCGGGACCTTGTCGCCCGGGCCGTGCGCCAGCAGCCCGTTCACCACCTCGTTGACGGTGCCGTCGCCGCCCAGCGCCACCACCAGGTCGACCGTGCCGTCCTCCGCCGCCTGGCGGGCCAGGTCGCGCGCGTGGCCCCGGTACTGCGTCTCGGCCACGTCGAGCTTGAGATCGCTGCGCAGGGCGTGGATCAGGACGTCCCTGGTCCGGCCACTGGTGGTGGTGGCCTTGTGGTTCACGACCAGGAGAGCGCGCATGGGGAAAGCCTACGGGTCGGTACGCACCAACCGGCGGCTACCCTGCTGGAGTGACCGCAGAAACCTCCGCACCCGCACCCGCGGCCGGCTCCGGCCGTCCGGCGTCCCTGACCCTGGGCGCCGCCATCACCGCCCTGGAGGGCGCCGCGCTGGCCGTCGTCGGCGTCTGGGACATGGTGGCCGCGCTGTCCGGCCAGTCCAAGCAGCTCGCCCTGAACGAGTTCGGCGGCGCGGTCATCGTGCTGCTCGGCGTGCTGCCGGTCCTGGCCGCCGGCGCGCTGCTGAAGGAGCGCCGCTGGGGCCGCAGCCCGGCGGTGCTGACCAACTCGATCTGCCTGCCGGTCGCCTACTACATGGTCCAGAGCGGCGGGGCGATGATCGCCGTCGGCGTGCTGGTCGGCCTGCTCGGGCTGGTGGGCATCGGTTCGCTGCTGACCCCGAAGTCGACGGCGGTCCTGTACGCCCCGTCCGAGGACTGAGCGCGCAGGACCGCCGGGGTCCGACGGCCGCCCGGCTGAGCTGAGCGGCCGTCAGTCCTACTCCTCCACCAGGAGCTTCTCCCGCAGCTGGGCCAGCGTCCGGGCGAGCAGCCGGGACACGTGCATCTGGGAGATCCCCACCTCGGCGGCGATCTGCGACTGGGTCATGTTCCGGAAGAACCGCAGCACCAGGATCTTCTGCTCCCGGGGCGGCAGTTGGGCCAGCAGCGGCTTCAGCGACTCGCGGTACTCGACGCCCTCCAGCGCCTCGTCGGTGGCGCCCAGGGTGTCCGCGACGGCCGGCGACTCGTCGTCGCTGTCCGGCACGTCCAGGGACAGCGTGGAGTACGCGTTGGCGGACTCCAGGCCCTCCAGGACGTCCTCCTCGGAGATCCCCAGGTGCTCGGCCAGCTCGTGCACCGTGGGGGAGCGGCCGTGCCGCTGGGAGAGCTCGCTGGTCGCCGTGGTGAGCGACAGCCGCAGCTCCTGCAGGCGGCGCGGGACGCGCACCGCCCAGCCCTTGTCGCGGAAGTGCCGCTTGATCTCGCCGACGATGGTCGGCGTCGCGTAGGTGGAGAACTCGACCCCGCGCTCGTGGTCGAAGCGGTCCACCGACTTGATCAGTCCGATGGTGGCGACCTGGGTGAGGTCGTCCAGCGGCTCGCCCCGGTTGCGGAAGCGCCGGGCCAGGTGCTCGACCAGCGGGATGTGCATCCGCACCAGCTGGTTGCGCAGCTCGACCCGCTCCGGCGAGCCCTCGGGCAGCGCCGACAGGCGGACGAACAGCGCGCGGGCGGCCTCCCGGTCCGGGGCGCCGCTGCGGTGCGCGCCCTGGGTGGGCACGGCGCCGTGCAGCTCCGCCTCGGCCGTCTCCTCCGCCCGGTCCGCCCGGTCCGGCGGGGGTACGGAGTCGGGCGTCGGCTCGGACGTCGGCTCGGTCGGGTGGCTCATCCGGTGGGCGTCCTTCGGGTGCGCTTCGTCGTTGGCGGCGAGGCCGGGAACGCTCGCCTGGGTCGGTACGGCAGGTCCCGCCGTCGCGAGGCCGGTACGGTCCAGATCACTCACGGCCATTCCCCCGTTCCGTTCCGGGAGCACCGGGGCCGGCGGCCCCGGAATCGTCTCGTTGGTCGTACCGCCCCGGGGGCGGTACCGGGAGCCGCCCGCCGGCCCCGGAGGGGGTGCGGCGGACGGCCCTTGCGCGGGTGCTGCTCGGTGCTGCACATCCGTGACGTGCGTTCGGCCGCCCGGTCAGTGGGCGGTGGAACCGCCGCGCTTCTTGTGCAGGCTGATCGACACGGTCTTGTCCTCGGCGACCGAGGAGTCGACCTCGCCGGCCAGCGCGGAGAGCACGGTCCAGGCGAAGGTGTCCCGCTCGGGGGCCTTGCCGTCCGTGGTCGGGGCGGAGACGGTGACCTTGAGCGAGTCGCCGACCAGGCGGAACTCGCAGGACAGGACGGAGCCCGGCACCGCCTGCTGGAGCAGGATGGCGCAGGCCTCGTCGACCGCGATCCGCAGGTCCTCGATCTCGTCGAGGGTGAAGTCCAACCGGGCCGCCAACCCGGCCGTCGCTGTTCGCAGCACGGAGAGGTAGGCCCCCGCTGCGGGGAGCCGGACCTCCACGAAATCCTGAACACCGAGATCGCTGTCGATCTGGGACACCCTTGCCTCCTGGGTGACGCGCCTTGCTTGCTTGGTACCCCGCTTGTTACCCCTGCTTGCCGCCCCTCAAAGGGGGCACCGGGATTGCGGATCCGCCATCGCTCTGCCCTACCGCATCCCGGTTCGGGAGTTACTGATGGTAAGGCATTGCGACGCAGGGTGGCAGACCCTTTCCCGGACTCCTCCGGTCCGCTCAGCGGCTGCCGGCGGCGGCGAGGGCCTCGTCGGTGAGCCGGTACACGGTCCACTCGTCCATCGGCACCGCGCCGATCGACTTGTAGAAGTCGATCGAGGGCTGGTTCCAGTCCAGCACCGACCACTCCACCCGGGAGTAGCCGCGCTCCACGGCGATCCGGGCGAGCTCCAGCAGCAGCGCCTTGCCGTGGCCGCCGCCGCGGGCCTCCGGTCGGACGTACAGGTCCTCCAGGTAGATCCCGTGGGTGCCGCGCCAGGTCGAGAAGTTGCGGAACCAGAGCGCGAAACCGACCGGCCGGCCGGCCGCATCCTCGGCGATCAGGCCGAACACCGCGGGCTCGGCGCCGAACAGCGCCCCGTGCAGCTGCTCCTCGGTGGCCACCGCCTCGTGCGGGGCCTTCTCGTACTCCGCGAGTTCACGGATCATGGCGTGGATGACGGGAACGTCGGTGGCGACGGCGGTGCGGATCATGTCTGCGAGCCTACTGCTCGGGCCCCGTCTCGTCCCAGGCCTGGATGGAGGTCTGGTCGACGATCCGCCCGTCCCGCAGGTCGGCCATCGAGGCCATCAGGACCCGGACGCCGTCGGGGTAGCGGCAGGACTCCAGGAAGGCGACGTGGTCGTCCTGGACGACCACCTGCTCCAGCTTGTGGGTCATCTCGCGGCCGTAGATGTCGCCCAGCATGGCGCCGATCTCCTCCCGCCCGTGCATCACCAGGGGGTGGCTGGGCTGGGTCTTGCGGTCGACCATGCGCAGTTCGGCGTCCTCCGCGTAGAGCGCCAGGAGGGCCTCGGCGTCGCAGCGCTCGATGCCCTCGCGCAGCGCGCGGGTGTCGAAGGCGGCGGGGGCCGCCATGGTGGTCATGATCTCGCTCCTCCGGTCGGGGTCCGTCGGCTCGTACTCCGAGCGTACGCCCGGCGCCGCCGGCCGGAGGAGCGGTCGGTCCCGACCGTCAGCGGGCCGGCACGGTGCGCAGGTAGTCGGCGAGGGCCTCGATCGCGGCCGGGTTGCGCGGGCTCTCCACCAGGTCGACGTAGTCCAGGACGAAGATCCGGTCGTTCCTGATCGCGGAGACGCCGGCCAGCGGCGGGAAGGACTTGAGGAACCTCCGCTTCTCCTCGGCGTCCGGGGTCGCGTAGTCGTTGATCACGATCACCTCGGGGTCGCGCTGCACCACGCTCTCCCAGCCGGCGGTGACCCAGGTGTCGGCGAGGTCGCCCATGATGTTGGTCCCGCCGGCGTTCGCGATGATCCGGTGCGCGGCGGCGAACTTCCCGGCGGTGTACGGCTTGTCCTGCCCGCTGTCGTACAGGAAGACGGACGGGCGGCGCTCGGGCTGCGGGACGGCGGCGATCCGGGCCCTGGAGTCGGCGATCAGCCGGTCGGCGCGGTCCTTGACGTCGAAGATCTCGCCGAGGTTGGCCAGGTCGGTGTAGAGCGCGTCCAGCGGGTCCATCACGCCGCGCTCGCCGCCCCTGCCGCTGCGGCAGGACTCGCTGAGCACGTACGAGTCGACGCCGAGGGCCTTGAACGCCTGCGGGGTGACGCCGCTGCCCTCGTCGAAGCCGTAGTGCCAGCCGGCCAGGACCAGGTCGGCCCGTGCGTCCAGGGCGATCTCCTTGGTGAGCGTCTTCTTGGAGAGCCACGCGGTCTGCTGGTAGCCGTCCTTCCAGGGCACCCGGTCGACCTTGCCCTTGTCGTCGGGCATGACGTAGCCGGCCATCCGGTCGGCGAGGCCGAGGGAGAGCATCAGCTCGGTGATGTTGACGTCGTTGGTGACCGCCCGGGCCGGCTTCTGCGCGAAGGTCAGCTTGTCGCCGCAGTTCTCGACGGTCACCGGGTAGTGGGCGGAGCCGGTGGCGGCCTCCTTCGGGGCGATCTGCGCGCCGCAGGCGGTGAGCCCGAGGGCGAGCAGGGCGGTGGTGGCAACGGCCTTGGTGCGCACGGTGGTTCCTTCGGTGGTTCAGGCTCCGGGGGAGCGGTCGGAGCGGTCGGAGCGGTCGGGGCGGTCGAGGCGGTCGAACAGCAGCTGGACGGCGCCGGTCTCCGGATGCCGGACCGGGGTCGCCCGGACGCCGAACACCCCGGCCAGCAGGGTGGGCGTGAGCACCTCGACGGGCGGCCCGGAGGCGACGATCCGGCCGGCCCGCAGCACGTACAGCAGGTCGCAGTGGCCCGCCGCCAGGTTGAGGTCGTGCAGCGCGGTGAGCACCGTCGGTCCGGCCTCGCGGGCCAGCGCCAGGACCTCCAACTGGTGGGCGATGTCCAGGTGGTTGGTGGGCTCGTCGAGCACCAGCAGGCGCGGCTCCTGGACCAGCGCGCGGGCGAACAGCACCCGCTGCTTCTCGCCCCCGGACAGGCTCAGGAAGCCCCGTCCGGCGAGGTGGTCCGCCCGGACCCTGCGCAGGGCCCCGGCGCAGCGCTCCCGGTCCGCGTCGGTCGGGGCGCCGAACCCGCGCCGGTGCGGCAGCCGGCCCATGGCGACCACCTCGGCGACGGTGAAGTCGAACTCGGCGGAGTGCTCCTGGGTCAGCGCGGCCACCCGTCGGGCGGTCGCGCGCGCGGAGAGCGCGTACAGGTCGTCGCCGTCCAGCCGGACGGCGCCGCCGGCCGGCTTCAGCACCCGGTAGACGCAGCGCAGCAGGGTCGACTTGCCGCTGCCGTTCGGGCCGACGAGGCCGACCACCTGCCCGGCGGCCGCCGCCAGGCTCACCTCGTGGACCAGCCGGGTGCCGGCCAGTTCCACCGAGACGGCTTCGACGGCGAGGTCCTGGGCCCGCGCCCGGCCGGCGGTCTCCGTCCGGCCGGCGGTCCCGGTCGGGTCGGCGGGGCCGGCGGGATGGGCGGGATCGGGCATCCGGGGCACCCCGTTCGAGTCGGTCACCGTCGGCCTCCGAAGGCGTGGCCGCGCCGGCGCATCATCAGCAGGAAGGCGGGCACGCCGAGCACGGCGGTGAACACCCCCACGGGCAGTTCGGCGGGCGCCAGCAGGGTGCGGGAGGCGATGTCCACCCAGACCAGCAGCAGCGCGCCGGCGAGCGGTGCGACCAGCAGCACCCGGCGGTGCGCGGCGCCGACCAGCATCCGTGCCAGGTGCGGCACCAGCAGTCCGACGAAGCCGATCGCCCCGCTGACCGCGACCACCGTGCCGGTGACGGCGGCGGTCACCACGAACAGCTCGCGCCGCAGCCGGTCCGGGTCCACGCCGAGCGAGGCGGAGGTCTCGTCCCCCATGGCGAGCCCGTCGAGCCGGCCGGCGGCGCAGCCGAGGTAGGTCAGCCCGGCCAGCACGGTGCAGCCGGCGATCGGCACCGAGCCCCAGGTGGCGCCGCCGAGGCTGCCGAGCAGCCACATCATGGCGTCCCGGGCGGCTTCGCCGCGGTCCGCGGCGAAGACCATCAGGGTGGTGGCGGCGGAGAAGCCGTAGGAGAGCGCCGTGCCGGTGAGCACCAGTCGCAGCGGGGTGAGCCCGTACGCGGTGCGGGCGGCGAGGTAGACCAGCGCCATCGCGACCAGCGCGGAGCCGAAGGCGGAGGCGGAGACCGCCCACGCCCCGAGCGAGGCGAAGGCGCCGAACAGCAGGACGGCGTTGGCGCCGACGGCCGCGCCGGAGGAGATGCCGAGGACGAACGGGTCGGCGAGCGCGTTGCGCACCAGCGCCTGGACGGCGACGCCGGTCGCGGCGAGTCCGGCGCCGACCACGGCGGCCAGCACGGTGCGGGGCAGCCGGATCTCCCAGACGATCGCGTACGCGGCCGCCTCGTCGGCGTCCAGCCGACCGCCCGTCAGACCGGCGGTCAGCAGCCGCAGCACGCGGGGCAGTGCGATGCCGGAGGACCCGAACGCCACCCCGCAGACCAGTGAGAGCAGCAGCGCGGCGGCGAGGCCGACGGCGAGTGGGACGGCGGGTATTCGGCGGACGGGCGGGCCGACCGCACGGGTCGTGGGTGCGCGGTTCACGGGTGCGCCTTGCCTCGGGCCGCGGGTGTGCCGGGGCGGGCGCGGGCCGCGGGCGTGCCGGGGCGCCGTTCCCCTCGCAGTCCGCGGCGAGTTGTCGGGAGGTCAGCGACCGGGGGCGATCGGGCTGGCGCGGCCGCACCGCTGGTGCGGGCCGTGCTCACCGTTGCGGGTCAGCGCCGGATTCACACCGGACTTCCCCCTCGGACGCCCTGGCAGCATAACAGTCACTCAGGGCAGGCAACCCTTACCGGGTCGGTCCGGGCGTGGACGCACGACCGCCCCCGTCCGGCGGTGCGGACGGGGGCGGTCGGGTGGCGACGCGTCAGGCTCAGGCCTGCTTGGTCTCCCAGAAGATCTTGTCGACCTCGGCGATCAGGTCCAGCAGGGCCTGGCCGGTGGCCGGGTCGGTGGACGCCTTGGCGGCCGAGGCGGCCTTCAGGGTGTCGTTGATCAGCTGGTGCAGCTGCGGGTACTTCTCGAAGTGCGGGGCCTTGAAGTAGTCGCTCCACAGCACCGAGATGTGGTGCTTGACGGCCTCGGCGCGCTGCTCCTTGATGATGACGGCGCGGGCCCGGAAGTGCGGGTCCTCGTTGGCCTGGTACTTCTCCTGGGTGGCCTTGACGGACTCGGCCTCGATCCGGGCCTGCGCCGGGTCGTACACGCCACAGGGCAGGTCACAGTGGGCGTGAGCGGTGGCACGCGGTGCAAACAGACGAGAGAACATGGGAGTCCTTCCTTAGATCGTCTTCCCGCGCCCGAGATTACCCTTCCGCCCTCGTGGTTTCGCGATCGGGCGGTGGGCCTAGGGCAAAAGGCGGACCCGGAACCGGGGTATTCCGGACATCGAACAGGTGACGCTCCGTACGGCAGACTGGGGGCCGGCGGCGCGGGAGGAGGAGTCGTGGCACGGAGCACGGAACCGGGGGGACGGGACCGGGGCGGCGCGCTGCCGTTGGGGCTGGTCGACGTGGCGGGCCGGTCGATGGTCCCGACCCTGCACGAGGGCGACCGCCTGCTGGTCCGCTACGGCGCGCCGATCCGGCCGGGGGCCGTGGTGCTCTTCCGGCACCCCTTCCAGCAGGACCTGCTGGTGGTGAAGCGGGCCGCCGAGCGCCGGTCCGGGGGCTGGTGGCTGCTGTCGGACAACCGCCCGGTGGACAGCGACAGCCGCAGCTACGGCGCGGTCCCGGACGACCTGGTGCTCGGCCGGGTGCTGCTGCGGCTGCGCCCGAGCCCGGCCTGGCTGGCGCCGGGCCGCCGGCTGGAGCGGCTGCTGCTCTCCCCGCGGCTGGCCCGGGTGCCGGGCCTGGCCCGGCGCCTCGGCGTCTGGGTGGAGGAGGTCTGATCCCGGGCGGCCGCCCGCCCGGTTGCGCCCCGTCGCCCGGTTGCGCCCCGTCGCCCGGTTACGCCCCGCCGCCCGGTTGCGCCCCGTCGCCCGGTTGCGCCCCGCCGCCCGGTTGCGCCCCGCCGCCCGGTTGCGCCCCGTCGCCCGGTTACGCCCCGCCGCCCAGTGCGGCCTCCGCCTCCTGGCGCTTGCGGGCCCGGTAGGCGGCCACGTTGGCCCGGGTCGCGCAGCGGTCCGAGCAGTAGCGCCGGGAGCGGTTGGTCGAGGTGTCCAGGTAGGCGTTGCGGCAGGGCGCGGCCTGGCAGATGCCCAGCCGGTCGGCGCCCAACTCGGTGAGGTGGACGGCCAGGCCCATGCAGGCGACCGCGCTGAAGTGCGCGGTGGCGGTCGGCGAGTTGTCGGCCAGGTGCAGGTGCCAGCGCGGCCGTCCGGCGTCGTCCAGGTGGTCGTGCCCGGAGATCAGCGGGCTGACGGGGTACTCCATCAGCAGGCTGTTCAGCAGGTCGACCCCCCGGGTCTCGTCCCCTTCGGCGGCGGCTTCGAAGACCCCGCGCAGCCGGGTCCGCACCGCCCGCAGCCGGGGCAGGTCGGACTCGTCGGCGAGCGCGGCGGCCCGCGACGAGTCGGAGAACAGGGCGCGCACCGCGTCCACGGAGGTCAGCGTGTCGGTGCCGCGCTCGGGCTCCTCGGTGTTCACCAGTCGAACGGCGAGATCGGCGTACGAGGCGAGCTCCACGGCGGTCCTTCCAGAAAATCGGTAACGGGCTGACTGCTTCCAGCCTATTACCCGTGCGGTGCCCCAACGACTCGGGCGAGCATCGGCGCCCGGCAGGAGCTGCCAGCCGGGCGCCGACGGTGACGGTTCAGAGCACCTTGGACAGGAAGGCCTTGGTGCGTTCGTGCTGCGGGTCGGTGAGGACGTCACGGGGGTTGCCGGACTCGACCACCACGCCGCCGTCCATGAACACCAGCGCGTCGCCGACCTCGCGGGCGAAGCCCATCTCGTGGGTGACGACGATCATCGTCATCCCCTCCTCGGCCAGCCCGCGCATGACGTCCAGCACCTCGCCGACGAGCTCCGGGTCGAGCGCCGAGGTGGGCTCGTCGAAGAGCATCAGCTTGGGCTTCATGGCCAGCGCGCGGGCGATCGCCACGCGCTGCTGCTGGCCGCCGGAGAGCTGGGAGGGGTAGCTCTTCGCCTTGTCGGCGAGCCCGACCCGCTCCAGCAGGGCCATGCCGCGCTCGCGCGCGTCGGCCTTGGACTCGCCCTTCACCTGGATCGGAGCCTCGGTGATGTTCTCTATGGCGGTCATGTGCGGGAACAGGTTGAAGCGCTGGAAGACCATGCCGATGTCACGCCGCTTGAGCGCGACCTCGCGGTCCCGGAGCTCGTAGAGCTTGTCGCCCTTGCGCCGGTAGCCGACCAGCTCGCCGTCCACGGAGAGCAGCCCGCCGTTGATCTTCTCCAGGTGGTTGATGCACCGCAGGAAGGTCGACTTGCCGGAGCCGGACGGGCCGATCAGGCAGAACACCTCGCGCGGCTTGACCTCCAGGTCGATGCCCTTGAGCACCTCGACCAGGCCGAACGACTTGCGCACGCCCTCGGCCTTGACCATCGGCTCGCCCGGGACGGTGTCCCCAGGGGTTTTGGTCAGATCGGTCACAGGTGACCACCTCCCTCGAGCCCCGGAACGACGTCGTGCTCCGCCTTCGGGGTCGGCTTGCCGCGGAAGAGGCCGCGCAACCGCTGCATCGGGGTCGGCGGCAGCGTCCTGCTGGTACCCCGAGCGTAGTACCGCTCGACGTAGTACTGCCCGATGGTCAGCACGGAGGTCAGGAACAGGTACCAGAGGCTGACGGTGACCAGCAGCGGGATGGTCTGGAAGGTGCGCGAGTAGATGTTCTGCCCGGCCCGGAACAGCTCCTCCAGCGCGATGACGCTGACCAGCGAGGTGGTCTTGAGCATCGAGATGGTCTCGTTGCCGGTCGGCGGGATGATCACCCGCATGGCCTGCGGGAGGATGATCCGGCGCATGGTCGCGAAGCGGCTCATGCCGAGCGCGTGCGCCGCCTCGGTCTGCCCCTCGTCCACCGACTGGATGCCGCCGCGGACGATCTCCGCCATGTACGCGGCCTCGTTGAGGCCGAGGCCGAGCAGCGCCGCGGTGAAGACCGGGATGAGCGTGTTGGTCGACTCGGACCAGAACGCCGGGCCGAACGGGATGCCGATCGACAGCTTGGGCCACAGCGCGCCCATGAAGTTCCAGAAGACCAGCTGGACCAGCACGGGGGTGCCGCGGAAGACCCAGATGTAGAACCACGCGGTGCCGGACAGCAGGGGGTTCGGGGACAGTCGCATCACCGCGAGGATGATGCCGCCGGCCACGCCCATGAGCATGGACAGCGCGGTGAGCTCCAGGGTCACACCGAGGCCGTGCAGGATGCTGGAATCGAAGAGGTAGGTGTTGACGACGTCCCACTGGAAGGCGGGATTGAAGATCAGGGCGTGGAGCAGCATCGCCGCGAGGACCGCGACGACCACGGCTCCCGCCCACCGGCCGGGGTGGCGGACCGGGACGGCCTTGAGGGTTTCGGGCCGTCCCGCGTGCGCCGTCCCCTGATCGGAATGGTTCACAGTGGCCTCAGAGGGGTGGGTGACTGGCGAAGGGTCAGCTGGTGGCGCCGTTGATCTGGGACTGGGTGATCGCGCCCGCCTGGACGCCCCACTTGTCGAGGATCTGCTTGTAGGTGCCGTCGTCCATCAGCGACTGGACGGCCGCCTGGACGGGCTGGGCCAGCGCCGAGCCCTTGGCCAGGGCGATGCCGTAGGGCGCCTTGCCCTCGACCGTGCCGATCTGCTCCAGCTGGCCGTTGGTCTGCTTGATCGCGTAGTCGATGACCGGGGAGTCGGCCAGCATGACCTGGTCGCGTCCGGAGACCACGGCCTGGGTCACGTCGGTCTGCAGGTCGAACTTGTCGCCGTCGTTGGGCACCGGGGGCTTGCCGGCCTTGACGCACGCCGGGTTGATGACGTCCTTGATCTGGTCGGCCTGGGTGGTGCCGGTCTGGACGGCGACCTTCTTGCCGCAGAGGTCGTTGGGGTCGATCTTGTCCGGGTTGCCCTTCTTCACCGCCGCGCTGGTGCCCGCGGTGAAGTAGGTCACCATGTCGACCGTGGCCTCGCGCTCCTTGTTGTCGGTCAGGGAGCTCATGGCCAGCTGGAACTTGTTCGCCTGGATGCCCGGGATGATCGCGGTGAACGGCGAGTTCTGGACCTCGACCGGGACGCCCAGCTTCTGGCCGATGGCATTGGCCAGGTCCACGTCCATGCCGATGATCTTGTTCGAGGCGTCCTGGTACTCGTTGGGCGCGTACGAGGCGTCGGAGGCCACGACGATCTTGCCGGCCGACTTGACGTCGGCCGGCACCTGGGCGGCCAGGGTCGGATCGGCGGCGACCGCCTTGATCGTCGCGGACGGGTTCACGCCGGTGGCGGCTGCGGAGCCCGAGGAGGACTTGCTGCTGCTGCAACCGGTCAGCGCGAGGGAGACGGAGACGGCGGCGACACCGGCAGCGAGGAGGCGGTTGCGCTTGGTACGGGCGGTCATGAGGGGGATCTCCTCCTGGGAGAGAAGGTCGGGCGGACGCGCCGCGGGAGCGGCGCACCGGGGGTGCGAGCCGTACGGCGCCGTACGGGTGTGCGTCGTACGTACGTCGTCGTACGGGCAAGCCGGGTTTTGCAGTGCCTGGACGCTGGGATCGCCCAGGGTTGTACGAGGTACTGCTGCCGCCACCCTCCGCCGAGGTGGACGTCGACCGAACCGCCTCGACCAGTGGCCGGCTCGATCCGAGATGGGGGGAATCCTGCCATCTGATGACGGTCAGGTGGCCCTCATCCAGATCAAAATCGGATAACGAGGGGTCACACTGTCCGCTATTCGGACCAATTCCGGGCCCCTGTCACCCTGCGCATAAGTATGCGGATCCCTCTGTCGCTGCGCCCGGAGGCCCGCCGCCCGCCCGCTCAAATGCCCCCGTTGACCACGGCGTTCTGCGCCGCGCCGGCGCTGACGTTCCACTTGGCGAGGATCTTGTCGTAGTCGCCGCTGCGGATCAGCTGGTCGACCGCCTTGGCCACCGCGTCGCGCAGGTCGGTGTCGGTCTTGCGCACCGCTATCCCGTACGGGTTGGAGGTGGACTGCGCGCCGGTCAGCTCGAAGCGGCCGGCGCCGTCGGCGCCCTTCGCCGCGTAGGCGGCCACCGGGTAGTCGTTCAGCCCGGCCGCGGCCGTACCGGCGGCGACCTCGGCCAGCGCCTTGGCGTCGCTGTCCAGCTTGTGCGCGGTCAGCTGGCGGCCCGAGCGGGCGCAGACCGCCACCTGGCGGGTCGCGATCTCGTCCTGGGTGGTGCCCTGCTGCACCGCGATGGTCTTGCCGCACAGGTCGTCCAGGGTCTTGATCCCCTTGGGGTTGCCCTTCGGGACGACGATCGAGGTGCCGGCGATGAAGTAGTCCACGAAGTCCACGCCGGGGGTGGTCTGCTTGCCGCTGTCGTCCAGGCCGTCGCGGCGCTGGCGGGTGTCGCTGAGCGCCGACATCGCCACGTCGTACTGCTTGCCCTGCAGGTTCGGCATCAGCTTGTCGAACGTGGTGTCCACGAACTCGATCCGCACGTCGAGGATCTTGCCCAGGGCGGTGGCCAGGTCCGGGTCGAGGCCGGTCGGCTTGCCGTCCTGGCCGCGGAACTCCACCGGGGCGTAGTTGACGTCCATGCCGATGCGGAGCACCCCGGCCGAGCGCTGGGCCTTCGGCAGCTTGTCGCGGACCTCCTTGACCGGGTCGGCAGCGGCGGCGGTCTGCCCGCTGCTTCCGCAACCGGTGAGCAGCAGGGCGCCTGCGGTGGCCAGGACGGCGCCGGCCAGGGCAGGGCGGGGGAGGGGGAGGGGGTGAGGCATGAGGGCTGCTCCTGTGGGAGGGACGTGCGGTCGCCACGGCGTCGCGGTGGTGTACGCGAAATGGCGGACAAGCGATCCTGCCATCCCGGCCTGCCGGGCCCGGCGGCGGGTGTGTCAGAATTCGGTACCGGGTGACCCCCGAACGCTCGAACCAGACCGCCGGGCCCCGACAGGCCCGGGGTGCTCGGGAACGGAAGTCCTTACGCGGCTCCGTATCCGGAGTGCCGAATCCCCCATGCGTCTGCGTTCACTCCTGCGGGTGCGCGTGCGCTCATGCCGTTGCCGCCGCCGGAGCCCGGCGCTTCCGACGCCGGGCCCCTGGGACGCGACAGCGCGGCGATGAACCGCACGTGACGAGGACGAAAAGGCATAGGTGCGATGCCTTTGTCCGACCTAGGCTCAGCCCGGTAGCACTAACGCGGACAACACAAGACCCCATAAAAACCCTCATCCGAGGGCGCCGCCCGACGGCAGCGCCCCGACCCCGCCCCCGGGTCCGCTTCGGCGTACCCGGTTTCCGGTTTCCGGGCGGGTCGCCCTGCCCGTCGGTCGCGCGTCCTCGCCAGATCAATGACGAAGAGGTCATCGTGGCAGCGGAGATCATCAGCAGCACCCAGGACACCGACGATCCGGTCGACGCGGTTTTCGCGCTCCACCGCGGCGGCAAGATGGAGATCCGGGCGACCGTCCCGGTGCGTGACGCGGACGACCTGTCCCTCGCCTACACGCCCGGTGTCGCCCGCGTCTGCACGGCCATCGCCGAGCAGCCGGAGCTGGTCAACGACTACACCTGGAAGTCCAACACCGTCGCGGTGGTCACCGACGGCACCGCGGTGCTGGGCCTCGGTGACATCGGCCCGCAGGCCTCGCTGCCCGTGATGGAGGGCAAGGCCATCCTGTTCAAGCAGTTCGGCGGCGTGGACGCGGTGCCGATCGCGCTCGCCTGCACCGGCGTCGACGAGATCGTCGAGACCGTGGTCCGGCTGGCGCCCTCCTTCGGCGGTGTCAACCTGGAGGACATCTCCGCCCCCCGCTGCTTCGAGATCGAGCGCCGGCTCCAGGAGGCCCTGGACATCCCGGTCTTCCACGACGACCAGCACGGCACCGCGATCGTCACCACCGCCGCCCTGTGGAACGCGGCCAAGGTGACCGGCCGGGAGATCGGCTCGCTGCGGGCCGTGATCTCCGGCGCCGGCGCGGCCGGCATCGCCATCGCCAAGATGCTGGTGGCGGCCGGCATCGGTGACGTCGCGGTCTGCGACCGCAAGGGCGTGGTGTACGAGGGCCGCGGCGACCTCACCGACGTCAAGGCCGAGATCGCGGCGCTGACCAACCGCACGGGCGTCAAGGGCTCGCTGGCCGAGGCGCTGGCCGGCGCCGACGTGTTCATCGGCGTCTCCGGCGGCACCGTGCCGGAGGAGGTCGTCGCGACCATGGCCGAGGGCGCGTACGTCTTCGCGATGGCCAACCCCACCCCGGAGATCCACCCCGAGGTCGCGCACAAGTACGCGGCGGTCGTGGCCACCGGCCGCAGCGACTTCCCGAACCAGATCAACAACGTGCTGGCCTTCCCGGGCATCTTCGCCGGGGCCCTGCAGGTCCGGGCCAGCCGGATCACCGAGGGCATGAAGCTGGCCGCCGCCAAGGCACTGGCCGGCGTGGTCGCCGACGAGCTGACGCCGCAGAAGGTCATCCCCTCGCCGTTCGACGAGCGGGTCGCCCCGGCGGTCACCAAGGCCGTCGCCGAGGCCGCCCGCGCCGAGGGCGTGGCCCGGATCTGACGATCCGGTCGTCCGGTCGGGTCCCCAGGGGCCGGCCGGACCGCCGGCCGGACGGCCCGGGGCCGGGACGCGCGTCACACCCACGCGTGGTTCCCGGCCCCGGGCCGTCGCCGCTATCGTCCGGATCATGTTTGCTGCCTACGCCGCACGTATCGATGCCGACGACCCGCTCAGCGGACTGGAGTTGGGCGAGCTCCCCGAGCCGCAGGCCCGCCCCGGGTGGAGCGTGGTCACGGTCAAGGCCGCCAGCCTCAACCACCACGACCTGTGGTCGCTGCGCGGGGTCGGCCTGCCGGCCGAGAAGCTGCCGATGATCCTCGGGTGCGACGCGGCGGGCGTCGACGAGAACGGCGACGAGGTGGTCATCCACTCGGTGATCGGCCAGAGCGGCCACGGAGTGGGCCCGAACGAGCCGCGCTCGATCCTGACCGAGCGCTACCAGGGCACCTTCGCCCAGCAGGTCGCGGTACCCACCTGGAACCTGCTGCCCAAGCCCGCCGAGCTGAGCTTCGAGGAGGCCGCCTGCCTGCCCACCGCCTGGTTGACGGCCTACCGGATGCTGTTCACCAACGCCGGCGTCAAGCCCGGTGACACCGTCCTGGTGCAGGGGGCGGGCGGCGGTGTGGCGACCGCGCTGATCGTCCTCGGCAAGGCGGCCGGCCTGCGGGTCTGGGTCACCGGCCGGGACGAGGCCAAGCGCCACCGGGCGGTGGAGCTCGGCGCCGACGCGGCCTTCGAGAGCGGCGCCCGGCTGCCCGCGCGGGTGGACGCGGTGATGGAGACGGTCGGCGCCGCGACCTGGTCGCACTCGGTGAAGTCGCTGCGCCCGGGCGGCACCATCGTCATCTCGGGTGCCACCTCCGGCCCCGACCCGAAGGCCGCCGAACTGAACCGGATCTTCTTCCTGGAGCTCAAGGTGGTCGGCTCGACCATGGGCACCAAGGAGGAACTGGCCGGGCTGCTCGCACTCTGCGCCAACACCGGCGTCCGTCCGGTGATCGACTCGGTGCTGCCGCTGGGCGAGGCCCGGGACGGCTTCGCCCGGCTCGCCAAGGGCGACGTCTTCGGCAAGATCGTCCTCAACCCCTGACGCGAGAGGGGCCCGGGGGGGCCCCCGGGCGGCCCCGGCCCCGATACAACCG